>JBGASI010000022.1:0-17975 GCA_044229815.1 Vicinamibacteria bacterium
AGCAGCGAGCCGCAGGCGGTGCCGAGGGCGATCGCGCGGAAGCCGAAGCGCGGGTAGCCGGCCACCACGATCAGCAGGTTCGACAGCACCGCGAGACCGCTGCCGAGGAGCGGCACGCGTGGCTTGTCGAGGGCGTAGAAGGCCGGGGCGAGCACCTTCACGCCGGTGTAGCCGACGAGGCCGAACGAGTAAAGCAGCAAAGCGGCGGCGGTGCCGTGCGTGTCCGCGGCGGTGAAGCGGCCGTGCTGGTAGAGCAGGCGCACCACCGGCTCGCCCACGGCGATCAGGCCCGCGGTGGCCGGCACGGTGAGGTACGCGAGCATCGACAGCGACTGCCGCAGGGTCCGTCGCAGCCCCTCGCTGTCGCCCTCGGCCGCCCGTCGCGCGAGACCCGCCGTCGCGATCGTGCCGAGCGCGACGCCGAAGAGGCCGATCGGCAAGTACAGCAGGCGAAAGGCGCTGTCGAGCCAAGAGACGGCGCCCTGGTCCCGCGAGGCGAACATGCTGTTGACGAAGATGTTCACCTGTACCGCGGCGAGGCCGACGGTGGCCGGGGCCATCAGCCGCGCCATCTGCAGCAGACCCGGGTCGCGCGGCGCCCACTCCGGCCGGAACCGCCAGCCCGCGCGCCGCAGCGAGGGTACCTGCACCAGGAACTGCGCGATCCCGCCCAGGATCGTGCCCACGGCCCAGCCGAGCACCACCTGCTCGGGCGGCAGGCCCAGCGCCCACAGCAGGCCCGCCCACAGGATCGTCACCACGTTGAAGAGGGCCGGCGAAAGGGCCGGCACGCCGAAGCGCTCCTCGGCGTTCAGCATGCCCATCGCCACGGCCGCGAAGGAGACGAGGGGCAGGAACGGCATCATCAGGCGCGTCAGCAGGACGGTCAGCTCGGTCTTGCCCGCCTGTTGCCCGAAGCCCGGGGCGAGCCAGCCCACGATCGGCGACGCGAAGACGATGCCGAGCAGCACGAACCCGCCGAGCAGGACGCCGAGGAAGGTCAGGACGCGATTGGCCAGGAGGAACGCGGCCTCCCGGCCCTGCTGCTTCGCCGTGCGGGTGTAGGTCGGCACGAAGGCGGCCGACAGTGCCCCCTCGGCGAAGAGGTCGCGCAGCAGGTTGGGGATGCGAAACCCTATGCGGAAGGCGTCCGAGTGGTAACCCGCGCCGACGAGGGCCGCGAACACCGTCTCGCGCACGAGGCCGAGCAGGCGGGAGACGAGCGTCATCGCCGAGACGAGACCCGCCGCCCGGGCGATGCGCCCCCGCTCCGCCGCCGCCTTGACCTCGTTCGTTGCGCTCACTAGACTAAGGGTTTGCTCGCACTGAGTGGAGGATAACGAGTGGCACACCACGCGTCAGCCCAGAAGCAGATGCGCCAGGGCGTCAAGCGCCGGGCCCGCAACCGGAAGAACGTCTCGCAGCTGAAGACCCAGGTGAAGAAGCTCCGGGCCGCGATCGAGACGGGCGACGCCGAGGCCGCGAAGAAGCTGCTGCCGGAGACCGTCGGCCAGATCGACAAGGCGGCCAAGAAGGGTGTCGTGCACGACAACGCGGCCTCGCGGTACAAGAGCCGCCTGTCCCGCAAGGTCAGCGCCCTCTCCGCGTCGAAGTAGCGCCCGGCCCGTCACCCCGGCAGGCCTCGGCCAGCGCCGCGACGAGCATCGTCGCGGCGTCCGCTCCCCTCTTCACCCGCCGGTCGGCCCGTTCCAGCGCCACGAGCGCCCGCCGGAGGTCCGCCTCGCTCCAGCGCTTCGCCGCGTCGAGCAGCGAGTCGACCTTGAACTGCATGTTCGGCGGCAGCAGCCGGGCGGCGATCTCCTGCCGCGACACGCGCGCCTGGACGAGCCCCTTGACCGCCCTCACCTGGCGCAGAGCCCGGTGCAGCGTGACGAGGATCCGCAGCGGCTCCTCGCCCCCCTCGAGCAGCTCCTCGAGCCGCTCCAGGCTCGCCGAGAGCTGCCGTCCCGAGGCCGCGTCGGCCAGCAGGTAGAGCGGCCGGCCGAGACCCCGCCCGAGCACGGCGTGGACGTCGTCCGCCGTCAGCGCCCGGCCGTCGCCCTCGCCCCAGGCCTCGAGCTTGTCGACCTCGCCCATCAGCCGGCGCAGGTCCTTTCCCACCTCCTCCACGAGGTCGAACACGGCGCCGGGCTCCAGGCGCAGCCCCCGCCGCCGCAGCTCGGCCTCGACGTGCGCCCGCAGCGCGGCCCCCTTTTTCGGCTCGGCGGAGTGCAACTGCGCCTCGGTCGAGATGCGTTTCCAGGGGTTGCGCCGGCGATCGGGCTTGACGGCCAGGAACACCAGGGCGACGGAGGGGTCGGGGGCGTCGAGGTAGCGCAGGACGGGGTCCTCGTCCCCTCTCGACCTCGCCTTGCGCGTCGGGGCTTCGGCGGTCGCGCCGGTCTCGTCCTCCGCCTTGGGGCCGCGGATCTGGTCGGCCCGGCGCACCACCACGGCGCGCCGGCTCGCGAAGAGCGACCCCGAGCGGGCCGCGGAGACGACGGCGTCCCACTTGATCTCGTCGCCCTGCAGCACGGTCAGCGAGTCGTTGCGGTCAGGCCCGATGGCCGCAGCGAGGATGCCCTCGAGCGCCTGCTCGGCGAGGTAGCTGTCCTCCCCGAGGATCAGGTGGACCGGCGCCAGCCGCTCGGCCTCGGTCTTCTTGGCCACGCGCCCTAGAACGCCTCCAGCATCGCGGCCACGAGGCTCTTGGCGAAGGCCTCCGACAGCCGCTCCATCGACTCGTCCTCGCGGTCGAAGAAGGTCTGGGGGTTCTGGCCGAAGTCGTACTCGTCGCGCTGGGAGAACGATTCGTTCGCCCAGATCGGCTCCTTCTGCCCCACCTTCCGGTAGACGACGCTCGCGACCATCGTGATGGCGTAACGGCTGGCCTGGGTGGTGGACTGGCTCCCCGAGCCATCGCTGCTGAAGCCGACCGGCAGCACGTTGTAGGCCTGGATCTCGCCCTCGACCACGGCGTCGACGCCCGTCGCCTCCTTCACCACCGTGAAGCGACCGCGCTTGAGGAGCTCGCCGATGAGGGCCGCCGTGACCCGGGTGTCGAGAGAGAGCTTGCCGGTGCGATCCTTGAACAGCGGCACGCCGATGCGCCGGATCGAGGGGTCGGTCGTGATGCCGCGCCCCTGCAGCGCGTAGCCGCAGCCGGAGACGACGGCCGCGCCCGCGCCCGCCAGGAGCTCCCGCCGCCTCATCGGACCACCAGGCTGACGAGCCGCCCCGGGACCACCACGCACTTCACGATCTCCTTGCCGCCGAGCTGTTCCGCGACCCGCGGCTCCGCCAGCGCCTTCGCGCGGATCGACTCCTCGCTCTCGTCGCGCGCCACCGTGATGCGGCCGCGGACCTTGCCGTTCACCTGGACGGCCAGCTCCAGCTCGTCTTCCCGCGCGACGGCGGGATCGAACGCCGGCCACGGCTCGCGGGCGAGGCGCGTCTGGTGGCCTAGCTTCTGCCACATCTCCTCGCAGACGTGCGGCGTGAAGGGGTTCAGCAGCCGCACCAGCGTCTCGAGACCCTCGCGCAGGGCCGGCCGGCCGGCTCCCGTCTCCACCTCGCCCTCGAGCCGATAGAGCTCGTTCGCGAGCTCCATCAGCGCGGCGACCGCGGTGTTGAGCTGGATCCGTTCCTCGATGTCGCGGGTCACCTTGTCGATCGTCTGGTGCACCTTGCGGCGCAGTTCCCGGGCGGCGGCCGGCAACTCGCCCGTCGGCGCCGCGGCCGGCTCGGAGGCGAGCGTCGCCGCGTGCCGGTCCACCAGCCGCCAGACGCGTTGCAGGAAGCGGTGCGGGCCCTCGATGCCGGTCTCGCTCCACTCCATGGCCAGCTCCGGCGGGCCGGCGAAGAGGATGTACAGGCGCAGCGTGTCGGCGCCGTAGCGGGCGATCACGGTGTCGGGGGCGATCGTGTTGCCCTTCGACTTCGACATCACCTCGCCGTCCTTGTGCACCATCCCCTGCGGGAACAGCCGCGTCACCGGCTCGTCGAAGTCGACGAGGCCGAGGTCGCGCAGCACCTTGGTCCAGAAACGCGAGTAGACGAGGTGCAGGATCGCGTGCTCGATCCCCCCGACGTACAGGTCGATCGGGAACCAGTACTTCACCGCCGCGGCGCCGAACGGACCGTCTTCCTTGGCCGGCGAGAGGTAGCGGTAGAAGTACCAGGACGAGTCGACGAACGTGTCCATGGTGTCGGTCTCGCGGCGCGCCGGGCCGCCGCAGCGGGGGCAGCTCGCCTTCACGAACGCGGGCACCTTCTCGAGCGGGTTGCCGCCCTCGCCAGTGAACGGCGCGTCCTTCGGCAGCACGATCGGCAGCGCGGAGTCGGGTACCGGTTGCACGCCGTCCTTCTCGCAGTAGACCACCGGGATCGGCGTGCCCCAGTAACGCTGGCGGCTGATCAGCCAGTCCTTGAGCCTGTAGGTGGTGGTCGCCCGGCCGATGCCCTTCTCCTGCGCCCAGGCCGCCATCTTCGGGATGGCGACCGCGGCCGTCAGCCCGTCGAAAGGCCCGCTGTTCACGACCAGCCCGCCGCCGTCGTAGGCGGCCGGCAGCGTGGCGCCGTCGAGGCGCGCGCCCTCGGGCTGGATCACCACCCGCACCTCGAGCCCGTACTTGCGGGCGAACTCGAAGTCCCGCTGGTCGTGGGCGGGCACCGACATGATGGCGCCCGTACCGTAGCCCATCAGCACGAAGTTGCCGACCCAGACCGGGATTCGCTCGCCCGTGAACGGGTTGACGGCGTGGCGCCCGGTGAAGACACCCTCCTTCTCCACCTTCCCCTCGAGGCGTGCCCGGCGATCCTGCGCGCGCAGGCGGGAGATCGCTTCCTTGCGGGCGGCGGCGTCCGGCTGGCCCGCCAGCAGGGCGTCCACGAGCGGGTGCTCCGGGGCGAGCACCATGAAGGTCGCGCCCCAGATGGTGTCGATGCGGGTCGTGAAGACGCGGATCGCGCCGTGGCCCTCGACCGGGAAGTCCACCTCCGCGCCGTGCGACTTGCCGATCCAGTTCTCCTGCTGGACGAGCACCCGGTCCGGCCAGGTCGCCAGCTGCTTCATGTCGTCGAGCAGCGCGTCCTGGTAGGCGGTGATGCGCAGGAACCACTGCTCCATGTCCCGCTGCAGGACGGCGCTCTTGCAGCGCCAGCAGCTGCCGCCCTCGGCCTGCTCGTTGGCGAGCACCGTGAGGCAGGACGGACACCAGTTGACCGGCGCCTTGGCGCGATAGGCGATCCCGCGCTCCAGCATGCGCAGGAACAGCCACTGGTTCCAGCGGTAGTAGCCGGGGTCGCAGGTCGCGATCTCGCGGCTCCAGGGGTAGCTGAAGCCGAGGCGCTGGAGCTGCCGCTTCATGCTCGCGATGTTCTGCCGGGTCCACTGCTCGGGGTGGATGCCGCGCTTGATCGCGGCGTTCTCCGCCGGCAGGCCGAGCGCGTCCCAGCCGATCGGGTGCATCACGTTGAAGCCGCGCATCGTCTTGCAGCGCGAGATCACGTCGGTGATGCAGTAGTTGCGGACGTGGCCGACGTGGATGTCGCCCGAGGGGTAGGGCAGCATCTCGAGGCAGTAGTACTTGGGCCGCGCGGAGTCCTCGGTGACCTCGAAGGTCCCCTCCTCCGCCCAGCGGGCCTGCCAGCGCGTCTCGATGTCCTGGAAGTCGTAGTCGCTCATGGATGCTCTCAAGCGTCGGAAACGCCGCAGTTTATCACGGCACCTCCGGCCGCCCCGGTTGCGCCGGCCGGGCCTGCGGGTACAATCCCGCTCCGCCGGGGCCGCACCGGTTCCGGGGACAGGAGAGACATCGCCATGAACAGACAGGCCAGGACCCTCGTCGCGCTCGCGCTCGCCGCCACCCTCGGTGCCGCCTGCAGCGGGAAGAAGGATGCCGCGGCCCCCGCCGGGGCCCCCGCGGCGGGCGCCGCGGGCGGCACCTCGCTGGCGGTCGCCGCCGGCGACTTCGGGGTGCCCGAGTGCGACGCCTTCATGAAGAAGTACCTGGCCTGCATCGACGCCAAGGTGCCCGATGTCGCCCGGCTGCCGCTCAAGCAGGCCTTCGACCAGCAGAAGGCGGCCTGGAAGCAGGCGGCTTCGACGCCCCAGGGCAAGGCGGGCCTCGTCACGGCGTGCACGCAGGCCGAGGCCACGGCCAAGCAGTCGATGACCGCGTACGGCTGCCAGTGGTAGCACGCTGAACCCGGGGCCGTGCGGTTCGGCGCCGCACGGCCCTGCCGCGTGGGCCGCGACGACATTTTTGTCGCCCTGCGCCGCCGCGGCGACACTTCCGTCCGGCTTCAGCCGAGGACGCGCTGGACGTCCACCTCGACCGAGAGCTCCTGGTTCGCGGTGCCGCGGTAGCTGCCCTGCACGGGCGCCACGTCCGCGTAGTCGCGCCCGACGGCCACCCGGACGTAGCGCTCGTCGGCCGGCTTGTCGTTCGTGGGATCGAGGCCCCGCCAGCCCAGCCCGGGCACGAACACCTCGCACCAGGCGTGACTCGCCTGCGCGCCGCGCAGCAGCTCCCGGGGCCCGTTGTAGAGGTAGCCGCTGACGTAGAGCGCGGGGATGCCGAGCGCCCGGCACATGGCCAGCATGACGTGGGCGAAGTCCTGGCAGACGCCGCGCCGGTCCCGCAGGACCTCGTTGACGTGCGTCTGCACCGTCGTCGCCCCGGGCTCGTAGGCGAACTCCCGGTACACCAGCCGCATGATGGCCAGGGCGGCGCCCCAGAGGTCGCCTTCCTGGTGGCACGCGTCGAGCGCCAGGCGCCAGGCCTCGGGCGACGGGTCGACGTAGCGGCTGGCCTGCAGGTACTCGTGGCAGCGCTCCATGCGCGCGCACTCCCCGAGTCTCGCCAGCGGGAAGGAGTCGCCCTCCGGCGGCGACGCGGTCCGTGTCAGCACGCGCGAGCGGCACTCGATCTCGAGGCTGTCGTGCGCCTCGTGCAGCTCGAAGAAGTTCACGTGGTTGCCGTGCAGGTCGCGGTAGTGGCGCAGGCGCACCGGCGGCAGCACGCGCAGCAGGAAGCGCTCGCAGTCCTGGTGCGCGCCGTCGAGCGGCCGCACCCGCAGCTCGTTGAAGCTGTCCCGGACGGCCTCGGCGTAGCGGTACCGCGTCCTGTGGACGACCTCCAGCCTCACCGCCCGGCGCCCGGCCAGGACTGCTGCTGCTGCCCCTGCTGCGCGACGACCGGCCCGGGCTCGCGCGCCCGCTGCGCCTGGTCCACGTAGGTCGAGGCGACGGCCTCGCCGATCGCCGAGAGGCGCAGCTGCACCAGGTCGAGCCAGGCGTGCAGCCCGTGCTCCGCCAGCAGGTCCTCGACGGAGGCGAAGCGCAGCTCGGCCAGGAAGCGGCCCGAGCGCTGTTCCGCCGCGTTGGCGAAGCGGCCCGCCGCCACGCCCGAGATGCGGCGCAGCGCGCCGTCGAGCTCCTCCGCGCAGAAGCGCACCGAGCGGGGAAAGTCCTCGTTCAGCAGCAGGAAGCCGACGACCCGCGTCGGCTCGACGCTCGCGCCGTAGAGGGACTTGTAGGCGTCCCAGGCGCTGCACGAGCGCAGCACCGCGGCCCAGGCGACCGCGTCGCGCTCCGTCCAGGAGTCGGGCACGCCGCGGGCCGGGAAGGCCGCGTGCAGCACGTCCAGGATGCGGGTGGTCTGGTCCGCCCGCTCGAGGTAGCGGCCCGTCTCGACGAACTGCCAGCCCTCGCCGTGCATCACCGTGGCGTGGCCGAGGCCGGTCAGCAGCAGCGAGGCCTCCTTCACCTCCGCGAAGAACTCCGCCGGGCTCGCCTCGAAGCGGGCGCGGGCCTCGGGCGAGCGCAGGAACAGGTAGAGCCGGTTGATCTGCTCCCACAGCTCCGAGGTGAGCTGGTCGCGCACGGTGCGGGCGTTCTCGCGGGCCCGCGACACGGACTCGACGATGCCGTTCGGGTTCCTGGGGTCGAAGACCAGGAACTCGACCACGCTGCTCCCGCCGGGCGGCGCGTCGGGGTAGAGCTCCAGGAAGCGCTCGCGGTCCCCGGTGCTGTCGACGATCGGCAGCCAGTGGTCCCCCGGCCCGTCCTCGCCGGCGTGGAAGTCGAGCAGCAACTGCAGGTTCACGTCGACAAGCCGGGCGGTGTTCTCGGCCCGCTCGAGGTAGCGCGCCATCCAGTAGAGCGAGTGCGCCACGCGCGACAGCATCGCCGCGGTTACTCCGCTTCCCGCAGGACCCAGGTGTCCTTGCTGCCCCCGCCCTGCGAGGAGTTGACGACCAGCGAGCCCTCGCGCAGGGCCACCCGCGTGAGGCCCCCGGGTATCACCGAGACGCGGTCGCCGTAGAGCACGAAGGGCCGCAGGTCGACGTGGCGCGGCGCCAGCTCTCCCCCGCCGGTCTCCGTCGGGTGCGTGCTCAGGCGCACCACCGGCTGGGCGATGTAGTTGCGCGGCTCCGCCAGCACCCGCGCCCGGAACTCCGCGATCTGCGCGGCGCTCGCCTGCGGGCCCATCAGCATGCCGTAGCCGCCGGACTCGTTGGCGGCCTTCACCACGAGCTCGCCGAGGTGTTCGAGGATGTACTTGCGGTCCGCGTCCTCGCTCGCCAGGTAGGTCGGCACGTTGGGCAGGATCGGGTCCTGGTCCAGGTAGTAGCGGATCATCCGGGGCACGAAGTGGTACATCACCTTGTCGTCGGCGACCCCGGTGCCGATCGAGTTCGCCAGGCTGACGTGGCCGCAGCGGTACGCCTGCACGAGCCCCGGCACCCCGAGCAGCGAGTCCTGGCGGAACACCAGCGGGTCCAGGAAGTCGTCGTCGATCCGCCGGTAGATCACGTCCACCTGGCGCAGCCCCTGGGTGGTGCGCATGAAGACCCGCGAGTCGCGCACGAGCAGATCGCCCCCCTCGACGATCGGGATGCCCATCTGGCGGGCCAGGTAGGCGTGCTCGAAGTAGGCGCTGTTGTACGTCCCGGGCGTCAGCAGCACCACGGTCGGCTCGTCCGCCGCCCCCGGGGGCGCGACGTGGCGCAGCGTGCGCAGCAGCTGGCCGGGGTAGGCCGCGACGGGCTGGACCTCGAGCGCCTCGAAGAACGATGGGAAGCTCCTCTTCATCGCGCGCCGGTTCTCGAGCACGTAGCTCACCCCCGACGGGCAGCGGGCGTTGTCCTCGAGCACCATGTAGCCGCCGTCGGCGCCGCGGATCAGGTCGCTGCCGCAGACGTGCACGTACACGTGGCCCGGCACCTCGAAGCCCATGAACTCGCGGCGGAAGTGGCGGGCCGAGAGCACGTAGTACGACGGGATCACGCCGTCCTTCAGGATCCGCTGCTCGTGGTAGACGTCGTGCAGGAACAGGTTCAGCGCCGTGATCCGCTGCGCCAGCCCGGCCTCGATCGTCCGCCACTCGTCGGCCGGGACGACGCGCGGCATCAGGTCGAACGGGAAGATCCGCTCGCTGCCCGCCGAGTCGCCGTACACGTTGAAGGTGATGCCCTGGCGCAGGAACGCGAGGTCGACCGCGCGCCGGCGCTCGGCCAGCTGCTCAGGGCTGAGCCGGCACCACAGGTCGTGGATCCGCCGGTAGTGAGGCCGCAGTTCCCCGTCCTCGCCCACCATCTCGTCGTAGGTGCTCGCGTCGGGCGAATAGGTCAGGCTGCGCCGCGCGCGTCGGCGGCCGGGGTCGTGCGTCATCTCGAGCATGACCGGGAGCGGAGCAAGCCCCCTGCCAGGGTGGGGTTCGCCGCGGCCGAGCGCCAGGTCGTGGCGAGTCAGCGCGATAGCGGTTCGTGGGACCCCGGCGACCGGCCCGCTCCAGACGACAGAATTGTCGCTCGCGGGTGGCGGACCGACAAGTCCGTCGGCTCGGTCCTCAGCGGCGCAGCCGCTCGGCCACCAGCTCGGCGACGTCCTTCACCTGCAGCCTCGCCTCCACGTCCAGCGCCTTCGTGCCGTCCGTCATCATCGTCATGCAGAAGGGACAGCCCACCGCCACGGTCCGTGCGCCGGTGGCCAGCGCCTGCTCCGTGCGCTCGACGTTGACCCGCTTGCCGATCGTCTCCTCGAGGAAGACCCGCCCTCCGCCGGCGCCGCAGCAGAAACCCTGCTCGCGGCTCTTCGCCATCTCCGTCCGGGCGATGCCGATCTGCTGCAGGACCTCGCGGGGCGGCTCGTAGCCCTGGCTGTAGCGGCCGAGGTAGCACGGGTCGTGGAAGGTCACGAGGCCGTCGTCGGACTTCGTGGCGTCGAGCGGGACGCGCCCGGCAGCGACCAGCTCGGCCAGCAGCTTCGTGTGGTGGACGACCTCCCAGGCCGTCCCGAGCTCGCGGTAGTCGTTGCCCAGGCTGTTCAGGCAGTGCGGGCAGGTCACCAGGATCTTGCGGAACGAGTACTTTCGCAGCGTCTCGATGTTCTCCTGCGCGAGCTGCTGGAACAGGTACTCGTTGCCCAGCCGCCGCGCGGGGTCGCCCGTGCACTTCTCCTCCGGGCCGAGCACCGCGAAGTCGACCGCCGCCGCCTTCAGGATCCGCACCAGCGCCTGCGTCGTCTTGCGCGCGCGCGGGTCCGTGGCCCCCGCGCAGCCCACCCAGAACAGGTACTCGACCGGTCGCTGGAGCCGGCCGAGCACCGGCACGTCGAGTCCGTCGGCCCACTCCAGCCGCCGGTCCTGGCCGACGGCCCACGGGTTGCCCTGGACCTCCATGCCCTTGAAGGCCGAGGTCGCCTCGCCCGGGAACTCCGACTCCATCATCACCAGGCCCTGGCGCAGCGCCAGCAGCGTGCCGGGGACGGAGTCGATCAGGACCGGGCAGGCCTGGACGCAGGCCGCGCAGGTCGTGCAGGCCCAGATCTCGTCCACGTGGACCTGGCCGACGACCCCGGCGTAGGCGCCGTCGCCGCGCACGGCACCGGGTGCGTTCGCGTCAATCGCGGCCCTCGACACGAGCGACGCGTCCTTCCCGCTGCCGTGGAGCAGGTTCAGCTTGACGTCGCGCACCACCTTCGCAGGCAGCAGCGGCTTGCCGGTGGCGTGCGCCGGGCAGGCCTCGTTGCAGCGGTTGCACTCGGTGCAGGCGAACGTGTCGAGCAGCGTCTTCCACGGCAGCTCGCTCACCTGGTCGACGCCGAACTTCTCGGTCTTCTCGAAGTCGAGGGCGGCCGCCAGGCCGTAGCGCTGCCTGCGGAAGAGGAAGATGTTCGGGGCCGCGAAGACGAGGTGCATGTGCTTCGTCATCGGGATGTAGGCCGCGAAGCCGAGGAACACCAGCACGTGCGCCCACCAGGAGCCCCCGCGGAGCCAGCCGAGGGCCCCGTTCGACAGGAAACCGAGGCTGCCCGCCACGATCGAGCTGAAGGGCTGCGCGGGCGCTCCCGCGAGCTCCCCGAGCGCGCGCTGGCGCAGCAGCAGGCTCGAGCCGGTCAGCAGGAAGAAGCTCACGTAGAGCGCCAGGATGAACCAGAGGATGTTCTCGGCGTCGCGCGAGCGGGGCTGGAGCCGGGCCGGGTGGCCGGACCAGCGCCGCGCCATCGCGACCGCCGCTGCCGCCAGGACGGCCGCCGCGAGCAGGTCCTGGCTGAGGTGGTAGACGCCGTTCAGCCAGCCCGGCAGCACCAGGGCGTAGGCGAACGGCTGGCGGCCGAGCGGCCGCAGGAAGGCCGTCAGCCCCTCCAGCACGACCTCCAGGTGCCCGATGCCCAGCGTGAGGAAGCCGTAGAGGAACAGCACGTGCAGCACGCCCGCGCCGGGGGCCTCGAGCACCTTGCGGTGACCGAGGACCAGGGAGGCCACCTTGCGCAGCCGCTGCGGCCGGTCGTCGTCGAGCGGCTCGCCGGCGGGGGCGCCCGTCCGGATGAGCGCCACGATCCGGCGCAGGCGCACGAAAAGGAAGCCGGTCGTCGCCGCGAGCAGCGCGAGGGTGATCAGGGACTGCAGGACGGGAAGGACCATGCCGTGGGCACCTCGAATCCGGCCAAGTCTACCGAAAGCCCCTTTCACGCCGCGTGGGTCACCGATGGAACCGATGACTCACGCGGTGGCGTGAACGGGCCCCAGGAGCCCGGCGGGCCCCGCCGGCGACCTCAGCCGCGGGAGGAGAAGTGGGTCTTCGCGGCGGCCGTCAGCTTCGGCAGGACCTCGAACACGTCGCCGAGGATGCCGAAGTCGGCCACCTTGAAGATCGGCGCGTCCGGGTCCTTGTTGATCGCGACGATGCACTTCGAGGAGGACATGCCCGCCAGGTGCTGGATCGCGCCGCTGATGCCGCACGCGACGTAGAGCGACGGCGACACGGTCTTGCCCGTCTGCCCGACCTGCATCGTGTGGTCGACCCAGCCGGCGTCGACCACAGCCCGCGACGCGCCGGTGGCGGCGCCCATGGCCTCGGCCAGCTCCTCGACGAGGTGGAAGTGCTCCGGTCCCTTGAGCCCCCGCCCGCCCGAGACGATCACCTGCGCCTCGGTGAGCTGCACCTTCCCCTGCGCCGCCGCGCGCAACGCCGTCACCCGCGCCCTGGCCGAGGCATCGGCCGTGGCCTTCACCACCTCCGGCTGGCGCGAGGCGTCCAGCTCGCCGAGCGCGAACACGTTCGGCCGCAGCGAGGCCAGCTGGGGCTCACCCGCCCACTCGACGTTCGCGTAGGCCTTGCCGGCGTACGTCGGGCGCCGCGCGACCAGCCTCCCGTCGACGGCGGACAGGGCCACGCAGTCCGAGGCGAGGCCCGCGCCCACCTTCGCCGCGACGCGCGGGGCGAGGTCCTTCCCCATGGCCGTGAACGGCACCAGCACCACCGAGGGCTTCTCCTCGGCGATCGCCTGCGCGAGGGCGCGCGCGTACGACTCGGTGGCGTAGTCCGAGAAGCCGGCGTCGTCGAACAGCACGACCCTGTCGGCGCCGTACGCGCCCAGCTCGCCCGCCAGCGCCTCGCCGCCGGGCCCGATCACGACCGCGGTGACCGTCGCGCCGAGCGCCCCGGCCAGGCGTCGCGCCTCCGAGACCGCCTCCAGCGAGGCGCGGCGCAGGCGGCCGTCCCGCTGCTCCGCGAACGTCAGCACCTTCGCCATGTCGCTGTCCCCCTAGATGACCTTCGCTTCCTCGTGGAGGAGGCGGATGAGCTCCTGTGCCTGGGCGCCGGGATCGCCCTCGACCATCCGAACCGCGGGACGCGTCGGCGGCAACTCGAGCGCCCTGACGCGCAGCTTCGGCGCAAGCGTCTCGGCGGAGAGGCCGAGCGCCGCGGCGTCGAGGGCCTGGATCGGCTTCTTCTTCGCCGCCATGATGCCCTTGAGGCTCGCGTAGCGCGGCTCGTTGAGGCCCTTCTGCGCCGAGACGAGCGCCGGCAGCGTCGTCACCCAGGTCTCGCGCCCGCCGTCCACCTCGCGCTCGACGACGGCCTTGCCGTCCTGCAGCTCGATCTTGACCGCCACCGTCACCTGCGGCAGGTCGAGCAGCTCGGCGAGCATAGCGGGCACCTGGCTGTTGTCGCCACCCACGCCCTGCTGGCCGCACAGCACCAGGTCGAAGGGCGCGAGCGTCCGGACGGCCGCCGCCAGCGCGCGGGCGGTGCCGAGCGTGTCGCTGCCGTCGACGAGCGGGTCCTTGACGTGGACCGCCGAGTCCGCGCCCATCGCCAGCGCGGTGCGCAGCGCCGCCTGCGCGCGCTCGGGGCCGGCGCTGACCGCCACCACCTCCCCGCCGCCGCGCGCGTCGCGGATCCGCAGCGCTTCCTCGATCGCGAACTCGTCGTAGGGCGAGACGATCCAGTTCGCCACGTCGGCCTCGGAGATGGCGTCCCCGGCGGCGCCGATCCTCACGCGGGTCTCGGTGTCCGGGACCTGCTTCAGGCAGACGACGATTCTCATGAGATCCCTCTGGTCAATCCTGGAACCGCTTGAACAGCAGCGCCCCGTTGGTGCCGCCGAAGCCGAACGAGTTGGAGAGCGCGTAGCGCACCTCGGCCGCGCGGGCCTGGTTCGCCACGCAGTCGAGGTCGCAGTCGGCGTCGGGGTTTTCGAGGTTGATCGTCGGCGGCAGGCGCTGCTCGTGCACCGCGAGCGCGGTGATGCCCGCCTCCAGCCCGCCGGCGGCGCCGAGCAGGTGCCCCGTCATCGACTTCGTCGAGCTGAGCGCCAGCCGCCCGGCGTGGGCCCCGAAGACGGTCTTGGTGGCGATCGTCTCGACGGCGTCGCCGCGGGGCGTCGAGGTGCCGTGAACGTTGATGTAGTCGACCACGTCCGGGGCGACGCCGGCGTCGTGCAGCGTGGCCCGCATGACCCGGATCGCGCCGTCGCCGTCCTCGCAGGGCGCCGAGATGTGGTAGGCGTCGGAGGACATCCCGTAGCCGACGAGCTCGCAGTAGATCCTGGCGTCGCGCCGGCGGGCGTGCTCGAGCTCCTCGAGGATCACGATCCCCGCGCCCTCGCCGATCACGAAGCCGTCGCGGTCACGGTCGAACGGACGCGAGGCCCGCTCGGGGGCGTCGTTGCGCGTGCTGAGCGCCCGCATCGCGCAGAAGCCGCCGACGCCGAGCGGGGTGATCGCCGCCTCGGCGCCGCCGGCGATCATCACGTCGGCGTCCCCGTGCTGGATCAGCCGGAACGAGTCACCGATCGCGTGCGCCCCGCTCGTGCAGGCCGTGCACGTGGCGGAGCTCGGGCCCTTGGCGCCGGTGCGGATCGAGACCCAGCCGGAGGCCAGGTTGACGATCGCCGCCGGGATGAAGAACGGGCTGATCCGGCGCGGCCCGCCCTTCATCAGCGCCTCGTGCTCGCGCTCGATCGTCGCGAAGCCGCCGATGCCGCTGCCGATGAAGACGCCGGTGCGCAGCGGATCGGTCGTCCTCACGTCGAGCGCGGCGTTCGCCAGCGCGAGGTCCGCGGCCGCGATCGCCAGCTGGATGAAGCGGTCCGTCTTCTTGACGTCCTTCTTCTCGATCCAGGCGAGCGGGTCGAAGCCCTTCACCTCGCAGGCGAAGTGGGTGGAGTGGTGTGAGGCGTCGAAGAGCGTGATGGGACCCGCGCCCGAGCGGCCCTCGAGCAGACCCTGCCAGGTCTGCTCGGTGCCGATCGCGAGAGGCGACACGAGCCCCACGCCCGTCACGACAACCCTGCGCTTGTGGGTCACGTGGCGTGTGCCTGCCTGCGCTCGCCGCTACTTCTTGCCCGAGTGCTTCTCGATGTAGTCGACGGCCTCGCGCACTCGCGTGATCTTCTCGGCGTCCTCGTCGGGGATCTCGATCCCGAACTCCTCCTCGAGCGCCATCACCAGCTCGACGGTGTCGAGGCTGTCGGCGCCGAGGTCGTCCACGAAGGACGCCTCGGAGGTGACGGTCTCCTCCTCCACCCCGAGCTGGTCCACGATGATCTTCTTCACGCGATCGGCAACAGGCTCCATGCTTCCTCCAGAGCCCCCTCCCGGTTGGCGGGAGCGGGCGCGCGGTCATTCTACATATGAAAGCCGCCGTCGACGGCGAGCACCTGCCCGGTGACGTAGGCGGCCGCGTCGGACAGCAGGAACGTCACGGCAGAGGCGATCTCCTCGGGGCGGCCGACGCGGCCCATCGGCACCGCGCCCAGCACCGCCTCGCGCGCCTTGTCGGTCATCGCGGCGGTCATGTCGGTGTCGATGAAGCCGGGGGCGACGGCGTTCACCGTGATCCCGCGCGAGGCCACCTCGCGCGCGACCGACTTCGTGAAGCCCACGATCCCCGCCTTGCTCGCCGCGTAGTTGGCCTGCCCCGCGTTGCCGCCGAGGCCCACCACCGAGGTGATGCTCACGACCCGACCCCAGCGCTGCTTGAGCATCGGCCGCAGCGCCAGCTGCGTGCACAGGAAGGCGCCCGTCAGGTTGGTGGCGAGCACCTGCTGCCACTCGTCGTCCTTCATCCGCAGCAGCAGGTTGTCGCGCGTCACCCCGGCGTTGTTGACCAGGTGGTCCAGGCGCCCGTGCGCCGCGAGGATCGCCGCCATCCCGGCCTCGACGGAGGAGCGCGAGGCGACGTCGAGCGCCAGGGCCTCGCCCCTGCCGCCCGCCGCCTCCAGCGCGGCGAGCGACTCGCCCAGCTTCGCCTCGTCGCGAGCGGCGAGCACCACGTGCGCGCCCTCGGCCGCCAGCGCCTGCGCGATCGCGCGGCCGATCCCGCGCGAGGCGCCGGTCACCAGCGAGACCTTGCCGTCGAAGCGTCCCATCAGCGCCCCGCCTCCGTGGCGAGGGCGGCGGCCGCGGCCTCGACCGATTCCGGGGAGTCGACCGAGAGCGTGCGCGCTCCCCTGGCGATCTTCCTCACGAGGCCGCTCAGCACGCTGCCGGGGCCCACCTCGACGAACGTGGTGACGCCCTCGCGCAGCAGCAGCTCCACCGACTCCTGCCAGCGCACCGCGCCCGAGACCTGCCGCAGCACGCCGTCGCGGCAGGCGTCCCCCGTGCGCACCACGCTGGCGTCGACGTTGTTGACGAGAGGGACCTCGGGCTCGCCCCAGGCGAGCGCCGCCAGGTCCGCGGCCAGCCGCTCCTGGGCGGGCCTCATCAGCGCGCAGTGAAACGGCGCCGAGACCGGCAGCGCCACCGCGCGCCTCGCGCCGGCGGTCTTGCAGGCCTCCACCGCGCGCGCGACGGCGGCCGCGTGCCCGGCGATCACCACCTGCCCGGGCGAGTTCACGTTGGCCGGGCTGACGACCTCGCCCGCCGCCGCCTCGCGGCACGCCTGCTCCACCGCCGCCAGCTCCAGGCCGAGAATCGCCGCCATCGCGCCGACCCCGACCGGCACCGCTTCCTGCATGTACTGGCCGCGCCGACGCACCGTGCGCACGGCGTCCGCCAGCGACAGCACGCCCGCCGCGACGAGCGCCGAGTACTCGCCGAGGCTGTGCCCCGCCACCCAGTCCGGCCGCACGCCGCGCGCCAGCAGCGGCCGCAGGGCCGCGACGCTCGTGGCCAGGATCGCCGGCTGGGTGTTGGCCGTCAGCTGCAGCTCGTCCTCGGGCCCCTCGAAGCACAGGCTCGAGAGAGCGAAGCCGAGCGCGGCGTCCGCCTCCTCGAAGACCGCCCGGCTCTCGGGGAACGCCTCCCGCAGGCCGAGCCCCATCCCGACCTCCGGGGAGCCCGGGCCGGGGAACACGAAGGCGATGCTCATGCGCTCGCGGCCTCCCGGCGCCGGTTGCCGAGCTCGCGCAACTCGGCCTCGATCTGCGCGTTGACGCCGCTCGTGTGGAACTCGGCCGCGGTGCGGATCCCGTTGCCCACCGAGCGCGCCCGCGACTTGCCGTGCCCGACGACGCAGCAGCCCGCGAGGCCGAGCAGCGGCGCACCGCCGACCTCTCCGGGGTCGCTGCGGCGGCGGGCGGCGCGGAAGGCCGGCTTGAGCAGCCAGCCGCCCAGCGCGCCGCGCGCGTCGCGGCCGACCTCCTCGCGGATCAGGTCGATCACGAACTCCGCCAGCGTCTCGCAGGCCTTCAGCACCACGTTGCCGGTGAAGCCGTCGGTCACCACGACGTCCACCCGCCCGGTGAACAGGTCGTGGCCCTCGACGTTGCCGATGAAGTTGAGGCTCGACGAGCGCAGCACCTCGTTCACTTCGCGCACCAGCTCGCTGCCCTTCGTCTCTTCCTCGCCCATGCTCATCAGGCCCACGCGCGGTCGCTGCTGGCGCAGCACCCCGCGCGCGTAGGCGCTGCCCATGATCGCGAACTCCTCCAGGTGGCGCGCCTTGCACTGGGCGTTCGCCCCCACGTCGAGCAGCACCGTGCGCCCTCCCCGCGTCGGGAGGATCGCGGCGAGCGCCGGGCGGTCGACGCCGGGCAGCGTGCCGAGGACGAGCTTCGCCGTCGTCCAGCAGGCGGCCGTGTTGCCGGCCGAGAAGAAGGCGTCCGCCGCCCCGTCGCGCACGAGCTCGAGCCCCACCAGGATGGACGAACGCTTCTTGAGGGTCGACAGGCTGACCTTCTCCGCCATGCCCACGACGTCCGGAGCGGCGACGATCGGCAGGGCGTCGTCTGG
>JBGASI010000472.1:0-3939 GCA_044229815.1 Vicinamibacteria bacterium
CGCGCGAGGTGCTCGAGGCCGTCCTCGCCGACCGTTCGCTGCTCGCTAAGCTGGACCACGACGAGCGCAAGCGGCTGCTCGTCGCGGCCGGCCGCGCGGTCCACCCGGACATCGAGCAGAAGCGGCGCCTCGTGCGGGCGCTGCGCACGGCCCAGCGCCGCAAGGTCGAGGCCCACGACCGCTCGATCGTCGCGGCGACCGGCATCCGCGCCGCGCGCGAGGCCGAGGTCTTCGTCGCGCCCGCGCGGGAGCTGACCGCCGCGGCCGCCGACGCCGCCGACCCGGAGGCTCCCCGTTTCCGCGAGGTCAAGAACCCGCGCACCTGCTACGTGTGCAAGGTCGAGTACCGGCGGCTCCACCCCTTCTACGACGCCATGTGCCCGGAGTGCGCCGCGCTCAACTACGACAAGCGCTTCCAGACGGCCGACCTGCGCGGCCGCGTGGCGCTCGTGACCGGCGCCCGCGTCAAGATCGGCTACCACGCCGCGCTCAAGCTGCTGCGGGCCGGCGCGAGCGTCGTCGCCACCACGCGCTTCCCGCACGACGCCGCGCGCCGCTACGCCGCCGAGCCCGACTTCGCCGCCTGGGGCGACCGACTGAAGATCCACGGCCTCGACCTGCGCCACTCGCCGAGCGTCGAGATCTTCTGCAGCCAGCTCGGCCGCGAGCTCTCCCGCCTCGACCTGCTCGTCAACAACGCCTGCCAGACCGTGCGCCGGCCGCCCGGCTTCTACGAGCACCTCGTGGACTTCGAGGAGCGCCCGCTCGCCGCGCTGCCCGCGCCGCTGCAGCCGCTCCTGAGCGATCACCACGAGTGCGTCCGGCTGCTCGAGGCGGCGGTGCCGCCGGCGGCCGAGGGCAACGACAGCTTCGGCGGCCTCGTCGCCTGGCGCGGCGGGGGAGCCGGCCTCGGCCTGCGCCACTCGGCGCAGCTGTCGCAGGTGCGCTTCGGTTTCGACGAGGCCGCCCGACGCGAGGACCTGTTCCCCGACGGCCGGCTCGACGCGGACCTGCAGCAGGTCGACCTGCGCGCGCAGAACTCGTGGCGCCTGACCCTGGCCGAGGTGCGGACGCCCGAGATGATCGAGGTGCAGCTGGTCAACGCGGTCGCCCCCTTCATCCTCTGCGCTCGGCTCAAGCCGCTGATGCTGCGGGTCGCGAGCCGCGACAAGCACATCGTCAACGTCTCGGCGATGGAGGGCATCTTCTCGCGCGGCACCAAGACCGACCGCCACCCCCACACGAACATGGCGAAGGCCGCGCTCAACATGCTGACGCTGACGTCCGCCCGCGACTACGTGAAGGACGGCATCCACATGAACGCGGTGGACACAGGCTGGATCACCGACGAGGACCCGTTCCTGCACGCCACCCGCAAGCGCGACGAGCTCGGTTTCCAGCCCCCGCTCGACGTCGTCGACGGCGCCGCGCGCGTCCTCGACCCGTTCCTTTCCGGCCTCAACACGGGCGACCATGCCTGCGGGAAGTTCTTCAAGGACTACAAGCCCTCGAACTGGTAGCGCACCGGCCCGCGCCTCGCCAAGGATTTCGCAAGAACCGAAGCTCCCGCGATGCCTCCCGGCCTGCTAATGTAGCCATCGCGCTGACTTGCCGAGCGCCGCGTTCGACGGCGCCGGACGAGCACCGCGAGGCGAACGCGAAGCCATGGCCGCAGGACCTCCCGTCGAGCCGCAGCCGTACGACCCGATGCTCGCGCCGCAGCCGGGGCATCTGTGGGACCACGTCCACGTCCTGCTGCGTCACCGCCGGCTGGCGCTGGCCGTATTCACGGCGGTCGCCGCCCTCGCCACGGTGCGGACCCTGCTGACCCGGCCGGTCTACGAGGCCACGGCGCAGATCCTGATCGAGCGCACCGACCCGAACGTCCTCAACTTCAAGG
This sequence comes from Vicinamibacteria bacterium, assembly GCA_044229815.1. Taxonomy (GTDB): domain Bacteria; phylum Acidobacteriota; class Vicinamibacteria; order Fen-336; family Fen-336; genus DATBSL01. Next base: position 1,901 of record JBGASI010000472.1, read on the forward strand.
AAGTCTCGCAGACCGACTCGCAGCGTGACGACTACTACCAGACCCAGTACAAGCTGCTGCAGAGCCGGTCGCTCGCCCAGCGCGTGATCGAGCAGCTCGACCTCCTGGCCGACCCGGAGTACGGTGGCCCGCGCAGCAAGGCGCAGGTCGACGCCATCCTGGCGCGTCCGCAGGGCGAGAGCCGCGAGCTCGAGGGGGCGATCAGCGGTTTCCTCGGGCGGCTCAGCGTGCGCCCCGTGCGCAACAGCCGCCTCGTCACCGTGAGCGTCGCTGCCAACCGGCCCGAGCTGGCCGCGCAGGCCACGAACGCCCTGGCGCGCCTCTACATCCAGCAGAGCCTCGACCTGCGCTTCCAGACCTCGTCCGAGGCCGGCCGGTGGCTCGGCGCGCAGATCGACGAGCAGCGCAAGAAGGCCGAGCAGCTCGACGCGCAGCTCGAGGCGCTCAAGCGCCAGGAGGGCCTGGTCAACGTCGAGGAGCGCCGCACGCTGCTCGAGCAGCGGCTCAAGGAGCTCGGCAGCGCGCTCAACGAGCGCAAGACGGAGCGGCTGCAGAAGGAAGCCCTCTGGCGGCAGATGGCCGCCGCAGCGAACCCGGAGGAGCTGCCCGAGGTGATGCGCAGCGGCGTCGTCCAGTCGCTGCGCATCGAGCTCGCGAGCCTCGAGCGCCAGCAGGCGCAGCTGCTCGAGCGCTACCTCGACCAGCACCCCGAGGTGACCAAGGTCCGCAACCAGGTCGCCGACACCCGCTCGAAGCTGCGCGGGGAGGCCCAGCGCGTGATCCGCTCGGCCGAGAACGACTACAAGGCGGCGGCCGCGCAGGAGGCGAGCGTGAGCTCGGCCCTCGAGTCGGCCAAGCAGGAAGCGCTCTCGCTCGGCCAGAGCGCCGTCAGCTACGACTCGCGCAAGCAGGAGGTCGACGCGGCCAAGAAGGTGCTCGACGACCTGATGTCGCGCTCGAAGGAAACGGACGTCGCCTCGGAGCTCAAGTCCACGAACATCCGCATCGTCGACCCGGCCTCGGTGCCAGAGTCTCCCGTGCGGCCCCGGCGGCTGCGCGACGTCGCGCTCGGCATGGTGCTGGGGCTGTTCCTGGGGCTGGGCGCCGCGTTCTTCCTCGAGTACCTCGACAACACCCTGAAGACGCCCGACGACGTGCGCCATCACCTCGGGGTCCCGCTGCTCGGGGTCATCCCCGAGCAGAAGGTCGATCCGAGCTCCCCGCACCTGCTCCTCTCCTCGAGCCAGCAGGGTCCCTTCGCGGAGGGCTACCGCGTCGTCCGGACCGCCCTCGGCTTCTCCTGGCCGGAGAGCGAGCCGCGCGTCGTGCTCGTCACCTCCACCTCACCCGGCGAGGGCAAGACGCTCACGGCCGTCAACGTTGCCGTCAGCCTCGGCTCGGCGGGCAAGAGGGTGCTGCTGATCGACGCCGACCTGCGCAAGCCCCAGACGCACGTCGTGGTCCGCGCGCAGCGGACCCCGGGCCTCTCGGACGTGCTGGTGGGCAGCGCGAAGCCGTCCGAGGTGATCCAGCAGCGCCTGCGCGACGTTCCCTTCTGCTTCATGCCCGCCGGCACCACCGTGCCCAGCCCGCCCGACCTGCTCACGAGCCGCACGATGCAGGGGCTCGTCGAGGGACTGCGCAAGGTCTACGACTGGATCGTCATCGACACGCCGCCCGTCGGCGCCGTGGCCGAACCGTTGATCCTGGCGCCGCTCTCCGACGGCATTCTCGTCGTGGCCGGCGCCGAGATGGCGCCGCGCAAGGCCGTCGCGCTGACGCTCGAGCGCATCGCGGACACCGGCGCGCGCATCCTGGGCGTCGTGCTCAACCGGGCGCAGATCGAAAAGCACTCGTACTACTACAGTCACTACTACGGCCACTACTACGGGCGCTACTACGGCAGAGCCTCCGGCGCGAAGTCCCGGATCGCCGCCGGCGTGGCCGAGGAACGCGTGTCGGGCAACGACAAGAAGCGCGCGCGCGCCTAGGCCGCGCGGACACGTCGCCCGGTCTGTCCGAAAAACTGCCAGCCGGTT
>JBGASI010000473.1:0-3932 GCA_044229815.1 Vicinamibacteria bacterium
ATCGGCCACAACGGCAACATCGTCAACGCGCCGATCCTGCGGCGCGAGCTCGAGGCGGCCGGCTCGAACTTCGGCTCGACCTCCGACACCGAGGTGATCCTCCACCTCTACGCGCGCAGCCACCGCGAGCGGCTCGAGGACGCGATCGCCTCGAGCCTGTACAAGGTGATGGGGGCGTTCTCGCTGTTGTTCCTGACGCCCGAGGCGCTCGTCGCGGCGCGCGACCCCTGGGGCTTCCGGCCCCTGGTGATCGGCCGCCTGAACGGCGCGACGATCGTCACCTCGGAGACCTGCGCGCTCGACCTGATCGACGCCGAGTACGTGCGCGACGTCGAGCCGGGCGAGGTGATCGTCGTCGACGCGGACGGGCTGCGCTCGCTCAAGCCCTTCCCGCCGGAGCCGTCGGCCCACTGCGTCTTCGAGCACGTCTACTTCGCCCGCCCCGACAGCCTCGTCTTCGGGCGCACGGTGCTCGACTCGCGCATCAAGCTCGGCCGCCAGCTCGCGCGCGAGACCGGCGTCGCGGCGGACGTGGTTGTCGCGATCCCCGACAGCGGCGTCGGCGCCGCGCTCGGCTACTCGCAGGAGAGCGGCCTGCCGTTCGAGTGGGGCCTGATCCGCAACCACTACGTGGGCCGCACCTTCATTCAGCCGCGCCAGGGCCTGCGCTCGGCCGGCGTCAAGATCAAGCTGAACCCGGTGCGCCAGGTGATCGAGGGCCGGCGCGTGGTGCTGATCGACGACTCGATCGTGCGCGGCACCACCTCGCGCAAGATCGTGCAGATGGTCCGCGACGCGGGCGCGCGCGAGGTGCACCTGCGCATCTCGAGCCCGCCCACGACCGGGCCCTGCTACTACGGCATCGACACGCCGCTCAAGAGCGAGCTGATCGCCTCCTCGCACAGTGTCGAGGAGATCGGCCGCTTCATCGAGGCCGACAGCATCGGCTACCTCTCCCACGAGGGCCTGCTCGCCGCGGTGAGCGACCCCGAGGGCCGGCGCCACTGCACGGCCTGCTTCTCCGGCCGCTACCCGGTCGCGGTCTCGATGCCCGACGAGTCGCAGTTGCGCCTGTTCGAGAAGGCGCGGGCGTAGAGAGGCCGAGGCCCCCTTGCCGCGCCTGCTGGCGCTCGGCCACGTGACGCGCGACCGCCGGCCGGGCGGCGACGTGCTCGGCGGCTCCGTGACCTACGGTGCCCTCGCCGCGCGCCGTCTGGGCTGGGACGTCGCGATCCTCACCTCGGCGGGAGGGGACTTCGAGCCCGAGCGGGAGCTGCCGGGAATCCCGGTCTTCTGGCGGCGCTCGCCGGCGACGACGCGCTTCGTCAACGACTACGACGCCGACGGCACGCGGCACCAGCTGGTGACCGCGCGGGCCGAGGACGTGGACCTCGAGCCGCTGCCCGACGCCTGGCGCGAGCCGGACGTGCTGCTGCTCGGCCCGGTCGTCGGCGAGCTGTTCGGCCTCGAGGTGGCCGCGCTGCCCGCCGCCTGCGTCGGCGCGATCGCGCAGGGCTACGTGCGCGCGGTCGAGCCGGACGGGCGCGTGGTCGCCCGCGACTGGGAGCGGCCCGCGCGCGACCTGCTCGGCGTGCACGTGCTGTTCCTCTCCGAGCACGACCTGCCGGGGGCGGACGCCCGCGCCCGGGAGCTGCTCTCCTCCGTGCCGATCGTGGCCCTCACGCGCGGCTGGCGCGGGCTCACCCTGCTGACGCGCGACGCGGCGCAAGACGTGCCCTCCCTGCCGCGCGAGGAGAAGGACCCGACCGGCGCTGGCGACGTCTTCGCCGCCGCGTTCCTCGTGCGCTACCACGAGACCGGCGACCCGCTCGACGCCGCCGCGTTCGGCGCCTGCGCCGCCTCCTGCGCGGTCGAGGGCATCGGCGTCTCCTCCCTCGGCGACCGTGACGAGGTCCTGCGCCGGATGACGCTGCGCGAGCGGATGATCGAGGGCGGGGACTGGGAAGAAGGCTAGGAGGCTCAGCGTGCGAATGACCTGCTTGTTGTTGGCCAGTCTGGCGGTGGCGACTGCCGCGTCCCCGCAGGCGAAGCCTGCGGCGCCCAAGGCGAAGGCCCCTGGGGCGCCGGTCGCAGCGGTCGCGCCGGGGACCGAGGCCGTCGTCGAGACGGCAAAGGGCTCGTTCACGATCCGGCTGCTGCCCGAGGTGGCGCCGAAGAACGCGGCCCTGTTCGTGAAGACCGCGAAGGCCGGGGGCTACGATCAGACGACGTTCCACCGCATCATCGCCGGCGGGATCATCCAGGGCGGCGACCCGCTCTCGAAGGACCCGGCGAAGGCCGGTCTCTACGGCACGGGCGGGCTCGGGCTGCTGCCGGCGGAATTCTCCGACCGGCCCTTCGCGCGCGGCGTCGTCGCCGCGGCCCGCAAGCCCTCGAGCGTCGACAGCGGCGGCAAGCAGTTCTTCATCTGCATCCGCGAGCAGCCGTCGCTCAAGGGCCAGTACACGATCTTCGGCGAGGTGGTCTCCGGCATGGAGGTCGTGGACCAGATCAGCCTGACGCCGGTCAACGGCGACAAGGCCGCGGAGCGGGTCGAGATGAAGGTCACGATCAAGGAGCCGACGCCCGCGCCGTAGCCGCCCTTACTCCGAGCGCAGCACCTCGAGCGGGGGGCGGCGCCAGACCTCGGTCGAGCCCGAGAGGCCGACCACGAGGGTCAGCGTGAGCACGCCGAGCGTGAGCAGCAGCAGCGACGGGCCCGGCAGCTCGAAGCGGCCGTCGAAGACGAAGCGCACGAGCGCCCAGCCCGCCAGCGACGAGAGCAGGATGGCCGTCCCCGAGGCCAGCGCGCCGAGCACCGCGTACTCCGTCAGCAGGATCCGCACGAGCTGCGCCCGCGTGGCCCCCAGCGTGCGCAGCAGCGCGCCCTCGCGCACGCGCTGGTAGCGGCTCGCCGCCACCGCGCCGGCCAGCACGACCGCGCCCGCCGCCAGGCTGAAGAGCGCCATGAAGCGCACGGCCAGCACCACTTTGTCGAGCACGCCCTCGATCGCGCCCTGCACCTGCGCGAGGTCCAGCGTCGACACGTTCGGGCGCGCCTCGACCACGGCGCGCTGCAAGCGCGCTCGGGCGCCGGCGTCTTCGACGCGCGAGAGCAGCACGAACGTGCGCGGCGCCTCGTCGAGCGGCCCCTCGGGGAAGACCACGAAGAAGTTCGGCTCGAAGCGCGCCCAGGCGATCTCGCGCAGCACGGCGACCCGCGAGACGAGCGGCACGCCCTGCACGTCCCACACGATCTCGTCGCCGATCCCCAGCCGCAGCTCGCGCGCCAGGTTCTGGTCCACGGCGACCGGCACCGCCTCGGCCGTGCCGCGGCCTTTCCACTCGCCCGGCCGCCACCAGCTGCCGGCCACCACCCGCTCGGCGGCCGAGGGGGCATCGCGGAAGCTGCTGCGGTATTCGCGGCGCAGCGCCCAGCGCTCGGGCCGCTTCGACTCGTCCTCCAGGGCCAGCAGCTCGGACGCCGGCCGGCCCTTCAGCGACTGGATGCGCATCGGCACGATCGGCACGACCGGCGAGGTCAGCGGCCCCGCCGCGCGCACGCGCGCCTCGAGGTCCCGCTCCTGGTCCGGCTGGACGTCGAAGAAGACGACGTTCGGGCGCGCGGCCCCGCGGTCGCTGCGCAGGTCGCGCAGCAGGTTGTGCTGGACGAGCAGCAGCGTGCTGAGCAGGAACGCGCCGAAGCCGAGCGCCAGCACGACCAGGAGGGTCTGGTTGGCCGGCCGGTACAGGTTCGCGAGGCCCTGGCGGTACAGGTACGGCAGGCGGCTCGGGAAGAAGCGGCGCAGCCCGCGCACGAGCAGGAAGGCCGCGAGCCAGAGCGCGGCGAGTGCCACGCCGACCCCCGCGGCGAAGGAGAGCCCGGCGCGCAGGCCTCCCGCCTGCAGCACGGCCAGCGCGACGACGCTCGC
>JBGASI010000474.1:0-3928 GCA_044229815.1 Vicinamibacteria bacterium
GTCCCGCTGCGCGAGCCCCACGTCGCCGGCGACGGGCCGCACCTCGAGCGGTGGCGCGACGGTGCCCTCGAAGAGAAACGCGGGAGCGAGCGTGCTGACGACGAGCTTCAGCTGCGGCGCCCGCGAGCGCAGCACCCGCAGCACTTCCCCCGTCCGCGTCGCGTGGCCAAACCCGTGGCCCGACACGTAGACCGCCAGCACGTCAGCGGCCCCGTCGGCCTGCGAACGGCGGCACTACGGGTAGATCCGGTACAGCATGCGCGGGAAGGCGATCGTCTCGCGCAGGTGGTCGATCCCGCAGATCCAGGTGACGACGCGCTCGATCCCCATGCCGAAGCCGGCGTGCGGGAACGAGCCGAAGCGGCGCAGGTCGAGGTACCAGCGGAACGCCTCCTCCGGCAGCCCGTGCTCCCGGATGCGCTGGAGCAGCAGGTCGTGCTCGGCGACCCTCTCTCCCCCGCCCACGATCTCGCCGTAGCCCTCCGGCGCGAGGATGTCGGCCGAGAGGCTGTACTCGGGCTCCTGCGGGTCGGGCGCCATGTAGAAGGCCTTGATCGCCGAGGGGAAGTGGTGGACCACGACCGGCCGGTCGTACTCGCCCGCGATCACCGTCTCGTCGGTGCCGCCGAAGTCGCTGCCCGGCGGCGTCTGCGAGCCCTTCGCCTGGAGCAGCGTCATCGCGTCCTTGTAGTGAAGCCGCGGGAAGGGCGCCTTCACGTTCTCGAGCTTCGCGGTGTCGCGCTCGAGGACCTTGAGTTCCTCTCCCCGCTTCTCGAGGGCCTGCGCCACGACGTAGCAGACGAGCCCCTCGGCGAGCGCCACGGCGTCGTCGAGGTGCGCGAAGGCGATCTCGGGCTCCACCATCCAGAACTCGGTCAGGTGCCGGCGCGTCTTCGACTTCTCGGCCCGGAAGGTGGGCCCGAAGCAGTAGACCCTGCCGTGCGCCGCCGCCGTCGCCTCGTTGTAGAGCTGCCCGCTCTGCGTCAGGTAGGCCGTGCCCTCGTCGAAGTAGGGCACGCCGAACAGCGTCGTGGTCCCTTCGCAGGCCGCGGGCGTGAAGATCGGCGTGTCGACGAGCAGGTAGCCCTGGTCGTCGAGGTAGTCGCGCACCGCCTTCACCACCGTGTGCCGCACGCGGGCGATCGCGTGCTGGCGCGCCGAGCGCAGCCACAGGTGGCGGTTCTCCATCAGGAACGCCGTGCCGTGCTCCTTGGGCGTGATCGGGAAGTCGTGGCACGCCTGCAGCACCAGCGCCTGCGTCACGTCGAGCTCGAATCCGCCCGGGGCGCGCGCGTCCTCGCGCACGCGGCCGTGCAGCTCGAGCGAGGACTCCTGTCCCGCCTTGTCGAGCGCCTCCCAGGCCTCGGGCGTCACGGCCTTCTTCGAGACGACCGCCTGCGCGTAGCCGGAGCCGTCGCGCACGATCAGGAACTGCAGCTTCCCGCTCGAACGCCGGTTGTGGATCCAGCCGCGGAGGATCACCTCCTCGCCCACGTGCGCCTTGAACTCCCCGATGCGAACCGTGTCCATGGGTCTTGTCTCCGTCAGGCGAGCTCCGGCACGTGCCGGGCCAGCGTACGCCGAAGCCGCTCGAGCTCCGGGTAGTGCGCGAGGTTCTTGCGCGCGTGGGCGAGCGTGCGCGGGATGTAGGGCAGGTAGACGGGGTTCTGGCGCACCGTCGCCATGTAGCCGAACGTGCCGGCGGCCTTGAGGTTGCGCTGCACGCACATGAGGTCGAAGCGGCGGCGGAAGGCGTCGCGGGCGTCACCGGGCGCGGCTTTCTGGCGGAAGCGCTCCTCGAGATCGCGCTGCAGCTCCTCGGGCACGTCGACGTAGGCGTCGAGCAGCAGCGAGGCGAGGTCGTAGGTCGCGGGCCCCAGGCGCGCGTCCTGGAAGTCGATCCAGTAGAGCCGCCCCGCGTGCAGCATCAGGTTGCGGCTGTGGTAGTCGCGGTGGCACAGCACGCGCGGCCAGGAGGCGATCTCGGCGCTGAGCAGGTGGAAGCACTCCGAGAGCGTCGCGCGGTCCTCGACGCTGAGGTCGCAGCCGCGGTGACCCTCGAGGAAGTGCTTCTGGAAGTAGTGCAGCTCCCAGGACAGCTTGTCGATGTCGAACGCGATCCGGAAGCAGTCGGCCGCCTGCGGACCGCTCGCCGCCTCGGCCTGCAGCAGGGCGATCTCGTCGACGGCCTCGTGGTAGAGGTCGACCGCGCGCTCGGGAGAGCAGTCGCGCAGGGCTTCCTGCAGCGTGCAGTCGCCGAGGTCCTCCTGGAGCACGATCCCTCGAGGCCCGTCGACGTCGACCACCGCGGGCACGGGCAGGCCGTACTCCGCCAGCATCGCGCGGATCGTGAGGAAGCTGAGCGCGCCGGGCTCGAAGGGCTCGGGGTAGAGGGCCAGCACGTAGCTGCGGCCGCCGGCCCCGACCCGGTAGTACCGCCGGGTCGAGGCGTCGCCCGAGAGGGGCACGACGCGCAGCTCGTCCCGGACCTCGGGCCGCCTCTCGCTCAGGTGCTGCCGGACCAGGGCGAGAGCCGCCTCGGCGTCCAGCGGCCCCGTCGAGCTCCCCGCGGGCCCGCCGGTGTTCGCGCTCACAGGATGTCCACCCACACCATGTCTCCGTGCCGAGCCGGCCCGTGGCCGGCGTGTGATCCACCGGGGAGCGCCGCCGCGGGCAGGACCATCACCTGCTCGGCCCGCTCGCCCCCGCGCACGACGGCCCCATCCACGAGGATCGAACCCACGACGCGCGCCTCGGGCTCGACGACGGCCCCCGCCCAGAGCACGCTGCGCTCCACCCGCGCGGCGGTCGCGACGCGCGCGCCCGCACCCACCACCGACCGGCGGATCCGGGCGCCGCGCGAGACGCGCGCCTTCGCGTCGATCAGGGAACGACCGGCCGGCAGGAGGCGAAGCTGCGCGTCGCGGTACAGCGACGGGCGGCCGAGATCGTACCACGCGCCCCGCAGGCGAACGCCGTGCAGGTGCAGCCCCCGCGCGAGCTGCGGGATGTACAGGTCGAGCACGCTGTCCGAGACCCCGTCGGGCAGGAGCTCGAGCAGCGCCGGGTCCATCACGTGCACGCTCGCGAACATCGAGGAGCGGCCGGCGGCCGGCGCCGGGCGGCCGGCGATCGCGAGCACGCGGCCGGCGCGGTCGGTCACCACGGGCGAGTAGGCGCGCGCCGGGTCGGGCCGCAGCGCGAGCGTGGCGCGCGCGCCCGAGGCCCGGTGTGCCGCCAGCAGCAGGCGCAGGTCGAACTCGAACAGCACGTCGCCGTTCACGAGCAGGAAGGGCTCGCGACCGAAGAAGGCGCGCACCGCCCTCGGCCCGCCGCCCGTGCCGAGGATCTCCCGCTCGCGCGCGTAGCGCACGCGCACGCCGAGCGCGCGGCCGTCGCCGAGCGCGGCCTCGACGGTCTCGGGCAGGTGGTGCAGGTTCACGACGACGTCGCGCGCCCCCGCCCGCGCCAGGGCGCGCACGGTCCGCTCCAGCAGCGGCCGGTTCAGCACCGGCAGCGCGGGCTTCGCGCGCAGCTGCGTCAGCGGCCGCATGCGCAGGCCGAAGCCGGCGGCCAGCACCATGGCCTTCATCTCGGGCCGACCGCGCCTCGCGGCATCAGAAGACCATGTCGCCAGAGCGCCCCGAGGCGAGGAACAGCCCGACGTAGGACTCGGCCAGGAACTCGGCCGGCGTGAAGCCCAGCTCCGCCGCCACACCCCGGATCCCGGCCGCGTCGCCCTCGATCTCGACGAAGACGCCGATCGGCGTCTCGTCGATCTCGATCTCCTGCCCGCGGTGGGTCCAGGTCTCGCGGTGCTTCTGGTAGCGGAAGACCGGCCGGTAGCCGAGCCCCACCAGGATCGCCTGCAGGACGTCGGGCTGGTCGACGGCGGTCTCGCGCTCCTCGCGGGACTTGACGCCGTCCT
>JBGASI010000475.1:0-3921 GCA_044229815.1 Vicinamibacteria bacterium
CGCGCGCGCGACGCCCGGAGGAGACGCGATGGCCGGTCATCCCCACGGCATCCCGCGCGCGTCGACCGAGCGCGCCTCGGGCCCTTCCTTCCTGCGCTCGGTGGACTTCGCGCAGGCGCCGTTCCTCGTGATCTGGGAGACGACGCAGTCCTGCGCGCTCGCCTGCCGCCACTGCCGGGCCTCCGCGCAGCCGGGCCGCGACCCGGGCGAGCTGACGACCGAGGAGGGACGCGGCGTCATCGACCAGGTCGCGGACCTCGGCACGCCGATCCTGATCCTCAGCGGCGGCGACCCGGTGAACCGGCCCGACCTGTTCGAGCTGGTGCGCCACGGCAAGTCGCGCGGCCTGCGCATGGCCACGATCCCCGCCGCCACCGACTGCCTGACGCGCGAGCTGGTGCAGGGACTGAAGGGCGCGGGCCTCGACCAGATGGCGGTCAGCATCGACTTCCCGCGCGCCGAGCTGCACGACGGCTTCCGCGGCGTGCCGGGCGCCTTCGACAAGACGATGCAGGCCGTGCAGTGGGCGCACGAGGCGGGCCTGCCGCTGCAGGTGAACACCACCGTCTGCGGCGACACGGCCCGCTACCTCGAGGAGATGGCCGACTTCGTCCAGGGGCTCGGCATCGTGTTCTGGGAGGTGTTCTTCCTGGTGCCGATGGGCCGCGGCAGCGTGCTGACGGGGCTCTCGGCCTCCGAGTGCGAGCGGCTGTTCGAGGTGATCTACCGCGTCCAGCGGAAGGACGGCTTCATCGTCAAGGTGACCGAGGCCCCGCACTACCGCCGCCACGTGGCGCAGCGCGAGCTGAGGGAGGCCGGCGCCTCGGCGCGCCCGGAGGGTCTGGCGGCGATGCCGGCGCGGCTGACGGTCTCCGAGGGGCCCGGCCACACGGTGGGCCTCGCGCCGCGCGGCGTGAACTCGGGCAACGGCTTCCTGTTCGTGTCGCACCTGGGCGAGATCATGCCGAGCGGCTTCCTGCCGATCCCCGTCGGCAACGTGCGCGAGACGACGCTGGCGAGCGCCTACCGCGAGTCGCCGCTCTTCCGGCAGCTGCGGCAGCCCGAGCTGCTGAAGGGGCGCTGCGGCCGCTGCGAGTTCCGCGAGATCTGCGCCGGCTCCCGTTCGCGCGCCTACGGCCTCACGGGCGATCCGTTCGAGACGGACCCGTGGTGCAGCTATGAGCCCCTGGGGGGGGCTGCGCCGCCCCCCGCAGACAGCGAGCCGTCTACGCCGTAGCTGTTGCGTGCCGCGACGGTCGGGCGGCTCGGGAATCCTCCTGCGTTCGCTCCCCAACTCGATTGGCTCAGTCGCTCACTTCGGAGGTCCCTCGCCGCCCACTCTGAGCGGCACCCGGCTGCTGCGGTGCCGACGCCGTAGCTGATGCGTGCCGCAATGGTCGGGCGGCTCGGGAATCCTCCTGCGTTCGCTCCCCAACACGATTGGCTCAGTCGCTCACTTCGGAGGTCCCTCGCCGCCCACTCTGGGCGGCACCCGGCTGCTGCGGTGCCGATGCCGGAGAGACGGTTGTTGCGCAACGATGGCGGGGCGGCGCAGAATCTCCCACCAGATGCTGAGCGAGGTCGAACTCGACGACCCGAACCACGAGCAGCGGCTGTGCCCGCGCGTCGACCTGTTCCAGGAGATCGCGGTCGAGGCCGACGGGGTCGTGGTGCGCAGCCAGGTCGCGGACATCAGCGTCGGCGGCATGTTCATCGACCTGTTCCGCATCCCGTTCGCGCGCGGCAGCCGCGTCAAGGTCCGCTTCACGCTGCACGCGGACGAGCCGGCGCTGCTGGCGGGGGCCGAGGTGCACTACGTGCAGGAGGGGATCGGCATCGGCGTGCGCTTCGTCGAGATCTCCGACGCCGAGCGCGACCGCGTCGGCCTCTACGTGGAGGAGGCGCTGCTGCGCAAGCGCTCCGGCGCCCCGCCCGTGCGCAAGAGCGCGCGCGTCTGGGTCTCGGTGCCCGTGCGCGTGCGCGGCACCCGCTCGCAGGGGCCGAGCTTCGACGAGCGCACCAGCATCGTCACGCTCAGCAAGCACGGGGCCTGCCTCGTCACCGGCTACCACCTCGACGTCGGCATGAAGCTGCTGCTCGAGACCCCGCGCGGCGACGCGTTCAAGGGCAACGTGGTCTGGGTGGGCAGCGTCGCGAGCGGCAGCGAGGGACAGGTCGGCGTGCAGTGCCGCGGCCTCGCGCAGTCGCTCGGCTTCCAGTTCCCCTGATCCCGCCGGCCCGCCGGCCTCAGTAGCGCCGCAGCAGCTCGAGCAGCTTGCGGTCCAGCTTGTGGCCGCGCCAGTCTTCGTAGGCGACGTCCTCTCTCCCGCTGTCGAGCACGCCGAACGGGCCGCGCAGCTGCCACAGCGCGAAGCCCCAGCCGGCCTCCTTCCACAGCGAGAGGAAGTCCTCGAGCCAGGCCAGCACCACGGCGTGCGGCGTCTTCACGAAGGCGCCGAGCTCGCCGACGTGCACCCCCACGCCCTTCGCGACCAGCGGCAGCCAGGGATCGATGCACTCCTTCTTGAGCCGCGCGCGGTCCCAGGTCGTGCCCTTGTCGTCCACCAGCGGCCAGGTCGGCAGCGCGAACGACTCGAACTCCTCGCGCGGCACCCAGCCGGCCGTGTAGTGGCTCACCGCCTTGGGCAGGTAGCCGCGCGTGCTCTGCGCGATCCCGAGCTCGGCGAGGCCGAGCACCGGCAGCTGGCCGATGTCGAGGCCGTCGGCCACGATCAGTCTTCCCGGGTCTACCTCGCGGATGCCGGCCACCAGCGCCTTCACCACCTCGACGTAGCGCTCCTCGAGGTAGCCCTCCCAGGGCCGCATCTTCGGCGGCTCGTTGATGAGGTCGAAGCTCAGCTCGCGGTTCGGGATCCCCTTGTAGCGGCGGGCGAACGTCTTCCAGTGGAAGACCGCCGCGTCGAGCGCGCGCTGCCGCTCGGCGGCCCGGCCGGAGAAGAGGTCCGCCGGCTCGAGCTCGCGGCCGTTCACGCAGTAGCCGGGCACGCGGTGGAAGTTGAGGTTGACGTGCACGCGGTGCTTGCGGCCCAGCTCGATCGCGCGGTCGATCTGCTTCAGCGGCTCCTCGCGCAGCTCGGTCCAGTTCTCGCGGCTGCCCCAGGTCCAGTAGTTGAGCGGCAGCCTCGCGAAGTCGAAGCCCCACTCGGCCATCGCCTCGAAGTCGAGCTCGTCGAAGGCCGGGCCGTCGTAGGGGTGGCCGGGCCAGGCGAAGCGGCCCTGCAGGTTGAAGCCGCGCCAGCGCGGCAGGCGGCGGGCGCTCACGTCCTCGTCGGCGGCCAGCAGCGTGCGCGGCGCGGCGGTCGCGGCGGTGGCGGCCAGGGCGGCGGTGGTGAGGAAATCGCGACGTTCCATGCCCGCACTATAGGCCCGCTCGCCGCCTGCCCGGGCGCCCGGCCTTCGGCTAAGATCGCTCTTTCCCGGGAGAAGAGCATGGCCATGATCGAGGAAGGGAAGAAGGCCCCTGACTTCAAGCTGGCCTCGTCCGAGGGCGGCGAGGTGAGCCTCAAGCAGCTGCGCGGCAAGACGGTGGTGCTGTACTTCTACCCGAAGGACGACACGCCCGGCTGCACGCGCGAGGCCTGCGCGTTTCGCGACAGCCAGGCGGCGCTCAAGAAGAAGGGCGTCGTCGTGCTCGGCGTCAGCGGCGACTCGCTCGCCGCGCACGAGAAGTTCAAGACGAAGTACAAGCTCAACTTTCCGCTGCTCTCCGACCCCGACAAGACGGTGGCGACGAAGTACGGCGCCTGGGGCGAGAAGGTGCTCTACGGCAAGAAGACGATCGGCATGATCCGCTCGACGTTCGTGATCGACGGCGAGGGCGTCGTGCGCAAGGTGTTCCCGCGGGTGAAGGTGGATGGGCACGCGGAGAAGGTGCTCGAGGTGGTGGCGGGGTTGTAGGAG
>JBGASI010000476.1:0-4972 GCA_044229815.1 Vicinamibacteria bacterium
GGTACCGGCCAGGCGCGCGAACAGCCCCGGCCGGTCGGCCGCCACGAGCGTCAGTTCCGTGCAGTGGCCGTCGGAGAGGTCGCGCCAGTCCACGGCGCAGGCATCCGCGCCGAGCGACGCCGCGAGCCGGAAGTGCCGTTCCATCCGCTCGGCGTCTGTCGAGCGCAGGTAGCGCTCGGGCATCAGCGCGAAGTGGTGCTCCACCTCCGCCAGGGCGTGCGACTGCGCGAGACGGGCGACGGCTTTCGCCCGCGCGGCCTGGCCGGGGGCCTCGGCCACCGGGTGCCCGGCCAGGTGCTCGCGCGTGCGGTTGTACAGCTCCCAGAGCAGGGCGCCCTTCCACTCGTTCCAGATCCCGGGCCCCACCCCGCGGTGGTCCGCGTAGGTCAGCAGCAGGAGCTGGTTCAACCGCTCGATGCCGCCCACCCGCGCCGCGAAGCTGGCGGGCAGCCCCGGCTCGCTCAGGTCGCGCTGCTGGGAGAGCTGCGACATCTCGAGGTGGGCCTCCACCAGGAACACCACGTCCCCGGCCTGCCGCTCGTCCAGACCCAGCCGCTCGCAGGCCCGGGGCGCCATCCGCGCGCCGCGCTCGACGTGCCCGCCGCCCTTGCCCTTGCCCACGTCGTGCAGCAGCAGCCCGAGGTACAGGGGCGCGGCGTCCTCGACCTCGTCGAACACCCGGCCCAGGGCTCGCAGCTCCGGCGCCACGCCGGCCGCCACCTCGTCGAGAGCCTCGATCGCCTTGAGCGTGTGCTCGTCGACCGTGTAGCGGTGGAAGAAGTCGTGCTGCACCAGGTAGGTGACGCGACCGAACTCCGGCAGGTAGCGGCCGAGAAAGCCCGTCTCGTGCATGGCGCGCAGCGCGGGCCCGACCCGGCCCCGCCAACGCAGCACGTCCACGAAGGCGCGCGAGGCCGCGGCGTCCTTGCGCAGGGCGGCGTCGACCGAGCCGAGGCGCGCGCGGATCGCGGCCTTGAGCTCGTCGGAGAGCCCGACACCCTCCGCCTGCGCCATCGCGAACACGCCGAGGAGAGCGGCGCCGCCGCCCGCCAGCTCGCCGCGCGCGTGCAGCAGCCCGCGCCGCACCTCGAGCCCGCGCGCCGGCCGCCGCGACCGGAAGCTGCATCAGGACCTCGGAGGGCAGCAGCCCGTCGCGCGCCGGCGTGCCGAGCGCCTTCGCCAGGTCGTTCTGCAGGTCGAGCGTCAGAAGGTCGCTCTTGCGGCCGGTCGTGAAGTGCGCCTCGTTGCGCACCCGCAGCAGGAAGTCGTAGGCGCGGCGCGCGTCCTTGTGCTCGCGCTCGGAGATCCAGCCCGCCGCCTCGAGCCCGGCCAGCCCCCGCGTGCCGAGCCGCGCGTGCGCGACCCAGAGCACGCTGTGCAGCTCGCGCAGCCCGCCGACGCCCTCCTTCACGTTCGGCTCCTGCACGCAGACCGCGTTCTGGTTCTTCGCCAGGCGGTCGGCGTACTCGCGGCGCATGCTCTCGAGGAACTCGTCGCGGGCCTTGCGGTCGGCCAGCAGGCCCTCCAGCGCCGCGAGCAGCTCCTGGAACAGCTCGCTGCTGCCCGTCACCAGCCGGGACTCGGTCAGCGCCGTGCGGGAGACGAGGTCCTCGCGCGCCATCAGGACGCACTCGCGCGGCGAGCGGAAGCTGTGGCCGACCGTCAGCCCGCAGTCCCACAGCAGCATCAGCGTCTGCTCGACGAAGCCGGTCAGCGCCTCGCCCGGCTTGCCGCGATGCAGGAACAGCAGGTCCACGTCGGAGAACGGCGCCAGCTCGGCCCGGCCGTAACCTCCGAGCGCCACGATCGCGCAGCGGGACAACTCCGCTGCGGCCTTCGGCCCGGCCAGCTCGGCCGCGATCTGGCAGGCCCGGATCACCACCTGGTCGACCTGGTAGGAGCGGGTGGAGGCGATGTCGAGCCCGCCCATGCCCATCCGGTGCCGCATCCGCAGGCGGTCGGTCTCGAGCTTCAGGAAGCGCTTGAAGCGCTCGACGCGCCGCGCGTGCTCCTGCAGGCCACCGGCGGCCTCGAGCCGCTCCTGCGCGTGGGCCCGGATGCTCTCCCTGTTGGCGTTCACGCAGGACGGAGGGGCAAGGCCCGTGCCGGCCCGTGCCCCGGCCGGCGCACGCTGGCAAGCCGCTCGCACACAACGTTTTGCGCCCCTGCCCGGGGGCCGTCGCGCGCGGGACCTCGCGCTCACAAC
This sequence comes from Vicinamibacteria bacterium, assembly GCA_044229815.1. Classification (GTDB taxonomy): domain Bacteria; phylum Acidobacteriota; class Vicinamibacteria; order Fen-336; family Fen-336; genus DATBSL01. The sequence goes on from JBGASI010000476.1 coordinate 2,207, forward strand.
TGTGTCGGCCGGCAGCGGCGAGGGGACAAGATTGTCGGAATCCGGCGGCTCGCACCCGTGCCGCCCGGGCGCCGATGGACCCCGTGCCGAGCGCCCACAGCCCGCGGACGACATTTTTGTCGGTGATGTACGGCCAGGCGCCGGGAATGTCGGGGCCCGTCCCCGCGGCCGCCCGCAGGGGGCGCGCGCGGGGCGGTCGGGCGGGGCGTGAGCGGCTCTCCCCCTGGTGACAGGCACGAGGGCGGTGTTATAGTTGTGCGTTACGGTCGCATCGGGTCTCGCGGCCGGGAGAGCACAGGAGCACCATGAAGGCTGGAATCCACCCCGAGTACCAGGTCGTGACCGCCCACTGCGCCTGCGGCGCCGAGTGGCAGACGCGCTCGACGAAGAAGGAGCTGCGCCTGGAGATCTGCTCGAGCTGCCACCCGTTCTACACGGGCAAGCAGCGCATCCTCGACGCGGCCGGCAGGGTCGAGCGCTTCAACCGCAAGTACGGGAAGAAGGAAGCGGTCGCGAAGGCCTGACGCGCCCGCCGCGCCCCGACGTCCATGGACGGGATCACCTTCCAGAAGCTGCGCGACATCGAGGCCCGCTACGGCGAGGTCGAGCAGGCGATGTCCGACCCGGCCGTGGTGCAGGACCAGGCCGCCTACCAGAAGCTCGCCCGCGAGTCGAAGGAGATCTCCCCCGTCGTCGAGCGCTTCCGCGCGTACAAGGACACGCTGCAGGAGCTGACGAAGGTCCAGGAGATGGCGCGGGTCGAGAGCGACCCCGAGCTGCGCGAGATGGCGCAGGAGGAGGCGCGCTCGCTCGAGGCGCGGCGCGACGAGCTCGACGCCGGCATCCCGCTGTTGCTGGTGCCGAAGGACCCGAACGACGAGAAGAACGTGCTCGTCGAGATCCGCGCCGGCACCGGGGGCGACGAGGCCGGCCTGTTCGCGGCCGAGATGTTCCGCATGTACTCGCGCTTCGCGGAGCAGAACCGCTGGAAGGTCGACGTCGTCTCGATCAACCGCAGCGGCCCGGGCGGCATCAAGGAAGTGATCGCGATGGTGGAGGGCGAGCGCGTCTACTCGAAGCTGCGCTTCGAGAGCGGCGTCCACCGGGTGCAGCGCGTGCCGGCCACCGAGGCCGCCGGGCGCATCCACACCTCCGCCGTGACCGTGGCCGTGCTGCCGGAAGCCGAGGAGGTCGACGTCAAGATCGAGGCGAAGGACATCCGCATCGACACCTTCTGCTCCTCGGGCCCGGGCGGCCAGAGCGTCAACACCACCTACTCGGCCGTGCGCATCACGCACCTGCCCACGAACACCGTGGTCTCCTGCCAGGACGAGAAGAGCCAGATCAAGAACCGCGAGAAGGCGATGAAGGTCCTGCGCGCGCGGCTGTACGAGGTGGCGCTCGAGGAGCAGCAGAAGGCGATCGCCAGCGACCGGCGCAGCCAGGTCGGCAGCGGCGACCGTTCCGAGAAGATCCGCACCTACAACTTCCAGCAGGGACGCGTCACCGACCACCGCATCGGCCTGACCATCCACCGCCTGCAGGAGATCCTCGACGGGGACCTCGAGGAGATCGTCGGCTCGCTGATGGCGCACCTGCAGGCCGAGAAGCTCAAGGCCTCCGGCGGCCCGGCGGCCGGCAGCCGCGCCTCGGAACTCCCCGCACCGGCGCGCTGAGCGCGCCCGCCCCGCGATGACCGCCGCGGCGCTGCTGCGCGAGGCGGAGCAGGCGCTGCGCGGCGCCGGCATCGACAGCGCGGCCTGGGACGCCGAGCGGCTGCTCCGGCACGTCCTGCAGTGGGACCGGGCCGCCGTGCTGACCCGGTCCGCGGAAAAGGTGGCCCCCGACGCGCAGGCGCGACTGCGCGACCTCGTCGCCCGGCGGGCGCGGCGCATCCCGCTGCAACAGCTCGTCGGCACGCAGGCGTTCTGGCGCCACGAGTTCCTGGTCACGCCCGACGTGCTCGTCCCGCGGCCGGAGACCGAGCTGCTCGTCGAGACGGCCCTCGCCCGGCTGCGCGGCAGCGAGCGGCCCGTGCTCGTCGACGTCGGCACCGGCAGCGGCTGCATCGCGCTCTCCCTCGCGCTCGAGCGGCCGGACGCCGAGGTCCACGCCACCGAGATCTCCGGGGCGGCGCTCGCGGTCGCGCGAGAGAACGCGCGGCGCCTCGGCGCCGCCTCCCGCGTGGCCTTCCACGAGGGCGACCTGCTCACGCCCGTCTCCGCGCTCGCCGGACGGATCGCGCTCGTCCTCAGCAACCCGCCCTACGTCGCCGAAGCCGAGCGCGACGCGCTCGCTCCCGAGGTGCGCGACCACGAACCGGCGCTCGCCCTCTTCGCGGGGAAGGACGGGCTGGCCGTCTACCGGCGCCTCGTGCCGGCGGCGGCGGCGGTCCTGCGCCCCGGCGGCCTGCTGGCCCTCGAGATCGGCCACGGCCAGGCGGACGCGGTGACGCGGCTGTGCCGGGAGGCGGGCCTCACGGTCGAGACCGTGGCCGCGGACCTGCAGGGGATCGCGAGGGTCGTGGTCGCCCGCGCCGGTCTGGCCTAGACTCTCCGGCATGAGCAGCCACCGCCGCGCCGCGGGCCGCCTCGCGTGAGCGCAGCGCTGCGCCGCGCGCTGCTCTCCTGGTACGAGCGCAACCGGCGCGACCTGCCCTGGCGCCGCAGCCAGGACCCCTACCGCATCTGGGTCTCCGAGGTGATGCTGCAGCAGACGACCGTGCGCAGCGCGATCCCCTACTACGAGGCCTTCCTCGAGCGCTTC
>JBGASI010000477.1:0-3901 GCA_044229815.1 Vicinamibacteria bacterium
GGACGGCTCACGCTGCGGGCGGTGAAGCTCTTCGCGGACGGCGCCCTCGGCTCGCGCGGCGCGGCGCTCGTCGAGCCCTACGCCGACGACCCCGGCAACCTCGGCCTGCTGGTGACGCCGCCCGAGCGGCTGCTCGAGGCCGCCCGCTTCGCCCTCGCGCACGGCTTCCAGGTCGGCACCCACGCGATCGGGGACCGCGCGAACCGCAGCGTGCTCGACGCGTACGAGCGCGCCTTCGCAGCGGCGCCCTCACCGAAGAGTCCCCGCTTCCGGATCGAGCACGCGCAGGTCCTCGACGCGGCCGACATCCCGCGCTTCGGACGGCTGGGGGTCCTCGCCTCGATGCAGGGCATTCACTGCCCGTCCGACCGCCCCTGGGCGCCGCAGCGGCTCGGTGCGGCCCGCGTCGAGGAGGGCGCCTACGTCTGGCGCAAGCTGCTCGCGAGCGGGGCGCGGATCCTCAACGGCACCGACGCGCCCGTCGAGGACGTCTCGCCGATCCAGAACTTCCACGCGAGCGTGACGCGCCAGGACGCGAGCGGCCGGCCGCCGGGCGGCTTCGACCCCGACCAGAAGCTCACGCGCGCCGAGGCGCTGCGCACGATGACCCTCGACGGCGCGTTCGGCAGCTTCGAGGAGGAGACGAAGGGCTCGATCGAGGCGGGCAAGCTGGCGGACCTCGTGGTGCTCTCGCAGGACATCCTGTCGGTGCCGGACGACGCCCTGATGGCGACCGAGGTCGTGATGACGATCGTGGACGGCCGGGTGCTCTTCGAGAAGCGCTAGCGCGCGGCGGGCGGGCGGGTCGCTGGCCCGGCGGGACGGCTGACGAGGTTCGCGAGCAGGCGCCAGGCGCCCGGCACCCCGGCCGGGACCTCGCGGAACAGGACGAGGCCGACGTAGGTCCAGGTGCCGCGGCCGACGCGCGCCTCGACGAGCAGGCCGCGCTTCTCGCCGGCGTTGTACGGGAAGGGGTCGGCCGCGGCGAGCAGGTCGAGATAGCGCGGGTCGCGCGGCGCCAGCAGCTGGATGGCGCGCTCCTGGACCCAGCCGCTCCAGTCTTCCTTCCCGATGCGGTTGGGCGTGCGCAGCAGCGGGTGCTCGGGGGCCAGCACCCGCAGCGGGGCCGTCTCGTCGGTGACGCGCTCCGAGGTCACGACGGCCGGGTACGGCGCGAACGGGCTCGGGGCGTCGGCAGGGTCGCTGGCCGCCGGCCGATTGAAGCCCGCGCGGTTGTACTGCACGACGAGGTGGCCGCCCGCCTCGACCCAGCGCAGCAGCCGGCCGTGCGCGGCGCGCAGGTCGCTCCGCGTCTCGTAGGCACGGATCCCGAGCACGATCGTGGTGAAGCGCGACAGGTCGGCGAAGGCGAGATCGTCGGGAGAGAGGAGCGTGGTGGCGATCCCGAGCTCGCGGACGGCGTCGCCGATCGCGTCGCCCGAGCCCGCGACGTAGCCCACCTCGACGCCGGGCCGGGTGCGCACGTCGAGCGCCACGACGCGGGCCTCCGCCGGCTGCAGGCGCTGGTTCCGCAGGACGTGCGGGTACTCGATCGCCTGCACGCCGTCGCGGAACTCGCGGCCGCCGCTCTCGGCCACCGCGCGCAACACGAACGCGCCGGCGGCGAGGCGCTCGGGCGGGACGAGCGCGAAGCGCGCGCTCGCCTCCTCGCCTTCGAGCGCGAGGCGCAGGCGCACCGAGGCGGGCGTGACGCGCCAGCCCGCGGGCGCCTCGAGCCGCAGCGTCGCCTCGGTCGCGCCGGCCGAGACGCGGCGCACGACGGCGCGCACCTCGAGCGGCCGCCGCGGCCCCGCGAGCGGCAACGGCAGGATCTCGGGCGACGTGCGCACGGAGAGCGCGGGAACGACCGCCACCGCGTGACGCTTCTCGCCGCCGACGAGTGGTCCCTCGTAGCGCCAGGTGGCCGGCAGGCGCAGGGTCGTGCGGGCCCCGCCGATCACGCAGCGGACGCGCGCCACGAGGTCCGGCGGGGCGAACGGGAGCGTGGGGTCCACGGGGACGAGCAGCTCCTGGCGATCGCGATCCGGCTGCCGGCGCCAGTACGGCTGCGTCACGCGCGCGTCGGGGGCGACGGTGACGGCGAAGCGCAGCTCGCGCGCCTGCCTGGCCGGCAGCTCGCCGGCCTCGCCGGCCTTGCGCGCGACCGTCCAGCCCGGCGGGGCCTCGAGCTCGACGGCCTCGAGCGCGAGCGGGCTGCCGGAGGCGTTCCACAGCCGCACGGCGACGCCGAAGGTCTGCCCCGCCGTGACCAGGCCGTCGTCGGCGCGCGCCTCGGCCACCAGACCCTGCGCCAGCACGAGCGCCGCCTCGACGTCCGCGGCCTCCTCGGCGAGGCGCTCGGCGATCTCCACCTGCGCGGCGGCGTCCGACACCCACGCCGCGAGGCCGCCCTCGACGGCGCGCAGCGCCGCCAGGGCCTCGGCCAGCGCCGGCACGGCCGCCTCCGGCCGCGCCGGGTCGCAGGCGGCGCGGGCGGCGACCGCCTTCGCCTGCAGGGCGGCGAGCGCCGGGCCAAGCCCGGCGGACGACGGCGCCAGGCGCGCGAAACCTGTCAGTGTCGTGTCGACGCCGTCGAGGATATCCGTCTCCGTCGCGCTCACGGCGGGAACCGCCTCGAGCAGCGTGAAGACCCCGTCGGCATCGCCCGGATCGGCGGAGAGCTGGGGCGTGCCCTGGCAACGGTGCATGGCCCGCGAGCGGATCCCGAGCTGCTGCCAGGTCATCCCGAGGATGGGGTCGTAGACACCTGTCGGCACGCGCACGGGCCGGCCCGGCGAGGACTCGCCGAAGCCGCCGACGCCGCCCGTGTAGATCTTGCGCGCCTGCCAGGGACGCAGCCCCTCGGCGAACTGCCCGGGGAAGCGCGCCGGGTCGGCCGCCGCGCGAAACGCCTCGCGCGCGAGACGACCCGCGGCCTGGTGGTGCTGGCCGCCGCCGGTGCCCTCGAGCGGCAGCGTGAGGATCACGTCGGGCCGGAACGCGCGCACCACGCGCACCACGTCGCCGAGCGTCTCCTCGCGGCCCCAGCGCTCGAGAGTCTCCTCGACGCTGAACGAGAAGCCGAACTCGTAGGCGCGGCCGAAATACTGCAGGACGGCGTCGAAGCGGTGCAGCGAGTCGAGCTCGGCCGTCCGCAGCACGCCGAGCGCCGCGAACAGCTCGCCGCCGATCGCGTTCTGCCCGCCCTCGCCCCGCGTGAGGGTGAGCAGGCCCGTGCGCAGGCCGAGGCCGCGCGAGAGGCGCACGAGGACGCCGTTGTGCTCGTCGTCGGGGTGGGCGGTCACGTAGAGGACGCGACCGCTGCTGCCGACGCGCCGCAGCGCGAGCGCGAGGCCGCTCGTGCCGCGGTCGAGGTCGAGCACGTCGACGCGGGCGACGGGCGGCTCGGCGGGTGCGGGCGCCGCCGCCAGCAGGAGCGAAAGCAGGAGGACCGCGGCGCCGATCGGGCGAGCGCTCGTTCGGGAGAAGGCCATGGCCAAAGCCCAGCCGGACAGCGGCTAGCGGCGCCTCATCGTCAGCACGAGCTTCAGGTTGATGCTGATGCGCGTCGTGCCCGGCGCGACCTCGATGTCGATCGGCACCTCGACCTCGGTCGCCCCTTCCGGTTCGGGGTCGAGCGCTCCCTCCAGCAGGGCGTCCTCAGGCAGCTCGAACTCGCCCACCGGCGGCGTCACGCCCCTCGGCGGGGCCGGGGGCGGGGCAGGTGCGACCGGCGCGGGTGGAGCGAGCGGCCGCGACGGCGGCAAGGACGCCTGCGGCGGGCGCCCCGAGTGGTCGATCTCGTCGAGCTCCTCGAGATCCATCTCGACCTCGTCCGCCGCGTCCTGGGAGATCCCCGGCGAGGCGATGCGGCGCCGCAGCTCCTCGGCCTCGTCGCGCT
>JBGASI010000478.1:0-3896 GCA_044229815.1 Vicinamibacteria bacterium
GGGTGGCGCTGGGGCTCGCCCTGTCGCCGCTGCCCGCGCTCGCGCTCGGGGCCTGGCTGCTCACGCGCACCCGCGCCGCGGTGGCGGGCACCGCGGCGAGCCCCCTGGCGGTGCTGCGGCTGTCGGCGCCGCTGGCCGTCTACGCGGCGCTCCTCCTGCTGAGCCCGCGCGTCGAGTTCCTCGTGCTCAGCCTCGTGCGCGACGACCGCGAGCTCGGCCTGTTCGCGGCGGCCCTGAGCGTCGTCTGGTTCCTGGCGGCCGTGCCGGGCGCGATCACCGCCGGGGCCATGCCCGCCCTCGCCCGCGAGGCGTTCGGGGGAGACGACGTGGTGCGCCGCCGCACCGCGTCGACGCTGGCCGCGCTGGCGGCGCCCGCGGCGGTCGGGCTCGCGCTCGTCGCGCCCCACGTGGCGGGCCTGCTGTTCGGGGGCGGGCTCTCCGCGGCCGACACCGCGGGCACCACCGCCCCGCTGCGGCTCATGGCGGCAGCGGTGCCGGCGCTCTTCCTGAACGCCCTCGTGGCCGCCTCGCTCAACGCGGCCGGCCGCGCGGGCTGGCTGCCGCGCCTGATCGTCGGCCGCGTGGTGATCGCGTTCGTGCTCGCCACGGCGCTCGTGCCGCGCCTGGCCGGCGTGGGCGCGGCGATCGGGCTCGTCTGCGCCGAGTGGGCCCTGCTCGCGGCGGGCGCGCTCGCGTGCCGGCGCGCGGGCTTCCCGGTGCCGGTGGCGCGGCCGATCCTCGCGGGCCTGGTGGCCTGCGTGCCGATGGCGTTCGCGGTGAACGGCGTGGCGGCCGACCTGCCCCTTGCGCTGGCGGTCGGCGGCCTGAGTTGGGCGGCGACCCTCGCCGCCGCGGCCGGCCTGGCGCCGGCCCTCGTGCGCCGTTTCACCGGCGATCTCCGCTATCCTTGGGCGCCGTGAACCAGGATCCAGGGCGTGCGCCGCGCGTGCTCGCAGCCGGGGCCGTTCGCCGCGTGGTGAAGCGGTGACGCCCTGGCGCAAGCGTCGCCCGGTGGTGCTGTACCAGCCCCGCGACGAGGGCGTGACGATGCCGCTGGGCCTGCTCGCGGTCGCGTCGGCCCTGGTCGACGAGCACGTGGTGATCGTGGACGGCCGTTTCGAGCTCGCACCCGAGGCCCGCGTCGTCGAGCTGGCCTCCGATGCGTGCCTGCTGGGCGTCAGCGTGCGGACCGGCGGGCCGCTGCGCGACGCGCTGCGCGTGAGCGCCGCCGCGCGCACGGCCAACCCGGGACTGCGCATCGTCTGGGGCGGCCCGCACGCCACCTGGGCGCCCGGCTCCTGCCTGGAGAGGGGAGTCGTCGACGCGTGCGTGCGCGGAGCCGGCGAGGACGCGCTCGCCGCCGCCGTCGCCTGCGCGCGCGCCGGAGAGCGGCTGGAGAAGGTGCCGGGGCTCGTGCTTCGCGGCGGCATCGTCACCCGGCCGTTGTCGCCGCCGGCCGCGGAGCGCGTGCCGCACGCGGTCTACTCCCTGCTCGACGTGGAGCGCCACTTCGAGGCGCGCGGCGGTCGGCGGCTCGACTACTGCTCGAGCCGTGGCGCGCGCGGCGACACCCACGGCTGGGCCGGGTTCTCGCCGGAGCGTGTGCTCGCCGAGCTCGGCGAGCTCGGCGAGCGCTACCGGCTCGCCGAAGTGCTGTTCCAGGACGAGGACTTCTTCGCGGACCCGGAGCGGGTGAGCGCGATCGCTGCCGGGCTGGCGGAGGCCGGCCGGCACTTCAGCTGGCAGGCCTTCGCCCGCGTCGCCGACGTGCTGCGGCTGGGCGACGCCGGCCTGCGCTCGCTGGCGGCGAGCGGGTGTCGAAAGCTCCACCTGGTGCTGCCGCCGGGGACGGCGAGCGAGCGGCGCAAGGAGACGCTGGAGGCCGCGGCCTGCCTGCATGCGCGCGGGCTGGCGGCGCGCTTCGAGATCCAGGTGGACGAGCCCGGCCCGCGCGCGGCCGCGCTCGGGGCGGCCGTTGCGCTCGCCCGGGCGCTGAGCGCGCTCGACGGGCATTTCGAGACCCCCCTGTCGCGGCTCGCGGCCGTGCCGCCGTCCACTCACGCCGCCGGCGACGCCAGCCTCGAGCAGTGGGCCGCGACCGCGGCCGTCCCGTGGCCCGACACGCGCGCGGAACGCCGTCTCGGGCGCGCGGCCTTCTTCATCCGCGAGGCCCAGCGGCCGCCGGGGCGCCGCGTCGGCCAGCACCTGCTGCGCCTCTCCTCGCTGCTGCGGGTGCGGCTCGGCCTCTTCGGGCTCGACCTCGAGCGGTGGGTGGTCGAGGCCTCGGCCGTGCTGCGCACGGGCCGTGCCCGCGCCGCCCCGCGGCCGGACTGAAGCGGTGCGGCGGCTGGTCCTGCGCAACGCCCGCTGCCTCGAGGCAGCCGGCCCGTCGTCGCCGCGCGACATCGTCGTCGAGGGCGCGGTGGTGGCGCTGGCGCAGGACGCCCGTGTCGGGGACCGGGTGGTCGACCTCGAAGGCCGCCTCGTGCTGCCCGCGCTCGTCAACGCGCACGACGTGCTCGACCTCGCCGCCGCTCCGCCGCTCGGCTGCCCGCCCTACGATTCGCTCTACGACTGGACGCGCGCGCTGGGGGAGGATGCCGACGGCCTCGCCACCGCCTTCGCGCCGGCGCTGCCCGACCGGCTCTTCCTCGGCGCCATGCGCAACCTGCTGTCCGGCGTCGCCTCCGTGCTGCACCACCAGGCCGACCACCGCGCCCTGGCGCGCGAGGACTTCCCGGTGCGGGTGCAGCGGCGCTACGGCTTCGCGCACTCGCCGGGCCTGACGCCGGCGCTGCGCCGCGCCTACCGCACCAGCGACCGCCGCATCCCCTGGGTGGTGCGGGCCGCCGAGGGTCGCGACCCGGCGCTGCGCGGGGAGATCGAGGCCCTCGCCGCGGCGAACGTGCTGCGCCACAACACGGTGATCGCCCACGGCACGGCGCTCGAGGCCGAGGACGCTCCGCGCCTGGCGGCCGCGCGCGCGTCGCTCGCATGGTGCCCGGAGAGCGACCTGCGGCTGTACGGCCGGACGGCGCCCGCGCTGGCCCTGCGCGCCGCGGGTGTGCGGGTCGGCCTCGGGACCGACGGGGCCCACGCGGGCGCTCGCGACCTGCTCTCGGGTCTCGCCGTCGTCGCCCGCGAGACGGGCCTCGGTTCCGCCGCGCTCGTCGAGCTGGCGACGAGCGACTCCGCCGCCGTCGCGCGGATGCCGGTCGGCGGCTTCGGGGCCGGATCTCCCGCCGACCTGCTGGTCACCCGTTCGCTCGACGAGCTGCTCGGCGGCAGCCGCGCCGCGGTCTCGCTGCTGCTGGTGCGCGGCGAGCCGGCCTTCGGGGAGGTCGGCCTCCTGGCCGAGGCCGCGGGCGCGGAACCGGTGGGCTTCGCGCTCGAGGGAGAGAGCCGGGCGCTCGCCGCCGGGATCGGCCGACGTTTCCTCTCGCTGTTGCGGCGCTACCGCTGCCCGCGAAACGCCGCGTGGCTGGAACGAGTCGCGGTATAATCGGCCGGCGCGATCAGGGAGCCACGAAAGATGCAGGACCTGCAGGAGATCCTGTCCGCCATGGCCGGTCAGCGGGACAAGGTGGCCGACCGCCACGAGCTCCTGCTCGACATGGGCGACCGGATCGTCAAGACCGTGAGCCAGGAGTTCGCCTGCAAGCTCGACGAGGTGGCGATCCTGCTGCTGTCCTCCGACGCTCGCCACCTGCGCTTCGTCGCCCCCCGGCGCTTCGCCGCGCTCGGCTCGATCCCCCTCACCAAGCGCGACTCGATCGCGGTGGGCGTGCTGGCGCGGCGCACGGGCGAGGTCATCAACAACGTCCCGGTGGTCAAGCACGTCGCGTTCTTCGAGAGCATCAAGCTGCGCGACAAGCCCTCGCCGATCCAGAAGAGGG
>JBGASI010000479.1:0-3883 GCA_044229815.1 Vicinamibacteria bacterium
ATGCGACAAGACCTCTACCAGGCGGTCTGGCGCGCGGACGGAACGCATGGCGAGGTGCGCGTGGCGACGGACGTGTGCTTTTGCTGCAAGACCGCCATCGCGAGCGGCCCGGACGGGAGCGTCTACGTCGCCTGGCGCCACATCTACCCCCCCAACCTCCGCGACATGGCTGTCGCGCGATCGACCGACGGGGGCCGCACCTTCGCTGCGCCCGTGCGCGTCAGCGTGGACGGCTGGGCGCTCGACGGCTGTCCCGACGACGGGCCCTCGCTGGCCGTGGACGCGCGGGGAGCCGTCCACATCGCCTGGCCGACGCTCGTCCCGGGGAGCAAGCCCGGCAAGGGCATCTTCTACAGCTACTCCGTCGACGGCGGGCGCACGTTCGCGCCGCGCGTGCGAGTCGACGACGCAGGGGGCAGCGCGGCCCATCCCCAGCTCGCCGCGAGCGGCGATCGCGTGCTCGTCGTCTGGGACCAGGGCGAGGCCCCGCGCCAGGTGTGGGCGCGGGCCATCTCGAGTGACCCCAAGGGCGCAGCGTGGGCACCCCGCCTCGGCCAGGTCGCGCGCCTCAGCGCGGCAGGCTCCGCCGTCTACCCCGCGCTGGCGGCCACACCGACCTCGACGGTCGTCGCGTGGACGGAAGCGACCCCGGCGGGTTCGGACCTCCGCGTGCGCAAGCTCGCTCGCTAGTCCGCCCGCCGGTCACGAGTGCCGCGCGCGACGTCTCGACGTCGGCAGCCGCGGCTTGTCGTGGTCGTGCGCGTGGCCGAGCGTGTGCCGGCCGGTCGCGTGCCAAAGCCGCGCCGAGCTCACGACCAGCTGCCCGTGCTTCACGCCCTTGAAACCAAGCACGTGGTCGGCCAGGTGCCGCAGCTCCGCGTGCGTGCCTCGCAAGGCCTGCACCTCGAGGCACAGCTGCTCGTCGAGGTGCACGTGGAGGGTCGACAGGACCCGTGCGTGGTGGTGGTGGCCGGCCTCGACGAGGCGATCGGTCAGCTCCCGCTGGCCGTGGTCGTAGACCAGGGTGAGCGTGCCGACCACCTCGCCCTCGCCTCCCACCTCGTCCTCGACCAGCCGGCGGCGGATCAGGTCGCGCACGGCCTCCGAGCGATTGCCGAGGTTGCCCCGCTTCAGCAGCGCATCGAAGCGCCGCAGCAGCTCCTTCTCGATCGCCAGGCTCACGCGTTCCAAGTCCATCGGCCCTCCGGTTGTTTGATGGCACGGCGATGCTCGTCCCTGAGGCAGCCCGGCGCAAGGGGCACGTCGGCTCTTACCAGAGAGCGGCCGCCTGTGGGAGGACGCCTCCCAGGCGCGAACCGCCCCGCCTGCGTCCGCCGGACGAGCACGGCCGGTGAGCCGCCAAGCACGAGCGGCCCCGTCCGGGCGCGACAAGTTGGCTCAGGTCTGCCCGCGTGCTTCAGAACGAGCCGACGAGGCCGATCCTGAACGTGCGCGGCGGCGACGGGTGGGTGTGGATGTCGTCGACCGCTCCCGGCGGCTCACCCGGGAGGCGAGACGAGTAGAAGTAGTCGATGTCCGAGACCTTGGCGTCGAGCAGGTTGAAGACGCTCGCCTGAATCGACCATCCGGGCTTGAGCGAGTAGGAGGCGTCGGCGTTCACCAGGGTCGACGCCTTCGAGCGTACCGAGTCGTCCTCGATCAGGGGCCGCGGCCCGAACCACCTCACGCGAAGGCTCGCCGACCAGCGGCCCGCGTCGTGGAGGGCGACGCCCGCCGCGAAGACGCCCTCGATCGCCCCCGGGATGCGGTCTCCAGCGGGATCGGCGTCGGTGAAGCGCGCCCGCGAGAAGCCATAGCTCGCGTCGAGTTTCAGCCAGTCCCGGGGGGAGTAGTCGGTGGTCAGCTCGAGGCCACGGCGCCGGCTCGGCCGGCTGGCTTCGGTCGTGCCGGCATCGCCGACGAAGAGCAGCTCGGAGTCGAGGTCCAGCTGCCAGAGCGCGGCCGTCGCGTGGAGTCCCCGCACGGCGAGGCTGCGCAGGCCCAGCTCGGTGCCGCGCGCCCGCACCAGGGGATCGACCCGCTCCGCCGGCTCGCCCGTCGAAGAATCGACGGTGATCGTGGCCCCGCGGGCGTCGTTGCTGTGGAAGCCCCAGCCGTAGCTCGCGTAGATCTCGCTCCTCGCCCAGGGTCCGAGGGCGATCGACATCTTGGGGCTCGGGCGGGTCGCCGTCTCCTCCCCGGAGTTGCGGGGATCGCTCGAGTCCACGCGGAAGCGGTAGGCGTCTCCCCGCACGCCGATCACCGTTCGGACCTTGGGCCCCCACTGGGTGTCGGCCTGCCCGTACGCCGCCGCGCTCGCCTGGCGCACGTCGTCCTGGCGGACCGTGAAGAGGCGTGCCCGGCCGACCGTGCGGTGAAGGCCAACGGGTGCGATGTCGTCGAACCGAAGCTGCGTCCCGATCGTCAGCTCCGTCGGGTGGCTCGTTCCTCCGATGACCCACAACCGGCTCGCCCGCAGGCCCGAGGTCCAGCGGTCGTCCCGCTGCTCGAACTGGTCGCCGTTCTCCGGGTCGTCGAGGAAGTAGGTGAAGTTCGAGAACAGGTCGAGTCCGTACTCCGACACGAATCCCTCGACGCGGGTGACGGAGCGGGCCGTTCCGCGCTGCCAGGCGGCGATCAGCGAGTGCCGGTGCGAGCGGCCGCCGTCGGTCGGGTCGATGTTCCCGAAGCGCGAGAGCTCCCCGCTGTCGATGGCTCGCTGCGGCACCTGGTCCGTCGAGCTCCACTTCGCGTCGTAGAACAAACCGGTCAGGCTGAGGCCGCTCTGGGCGCCGCCCCGGCTGTAGCGGAGGACGCCGTTCAGCTTCCGGAAGTCGTCCGGGCGCACCCAGGGCCCGTCGTTCGCCTCGAGCTCGAAGGCCGCGAGGACGTGGCCCTGGCCCACGCGGGGCGACGCGGCCACGAGCACCCGGCGGAAGCCGTCTTCGCCGGCCTCGGCCTTGACGATCGGCCGATCGAGGACGTTGAGGTAGTTCAGGTGGATGGCGCCCGCGGCCGAGAAGTCGCCCTCTTCGGCGAAGTACGTCCCCTTCTTGAACTGGATGTCGCCCAGGAGCTCGGGGATGACGAAGTTGAGGTCCGCGTAGCCCTGGCCGTGGCCGTTCGTCGGGAGATTGACGGGCATCCCCGCCACCGACAGCGCGAGGTCCGTGCCGTGGTCGATGTTGAAGCCGCGAACGTAGTATTGGTTCGCCTTCCCCTCGCCGCTGTGCTGGCTGACGACGACGCCCGGCACCCGCTCGGCGACATCCCCTGGCCGCGCGACGGGGCGATCCTCGATCTCGGAAGCCGTGACGACGCCGCTCGAGGCCGTGCTGGCGATGCCGAGCAGTTCCTCGCTGCTCGACGCGGAGGAGAGGTCGCGAAACGTCGCCTTCGCCGTCACGACCACCTGCGTGGTCAGCCTCAGTCGCAGCGTCGCGTCGAGCCGGCTCTCCACGCCGGGGCGCACGACGACGTCGTGGGCAACCGAGGACGCGAAGCCGGGCAGGTAGAAGGACAGTTCCCACGGCCCGGCGGCGAGTCCGTCGATCCTGTAGTCGCCCTTCGGCGACGTGACCGCCGTCGCAGTCCTCCCGCCGCCCTCCGGGCGCGCCTCCACGGAAACGCCGACCAGAATGCCGCCCGTCGGGTCCGAGACGGTGCCGGCGAGCGAGCCGGTCCCGGGCTCGGCACCATGGAGAGCCGTTGGTGCGGTTGCGGCGATCAGGCCGAGCAGCGCGGCGGCGGCTCGAAGGCGTCGTCGTCCTCTGAGGCTCATGCCCGCTCCTTTGTGTCGCAAGCCACCGACAGGTCCACCCGTTCGGCGAAGCCGCGGGCCGTCCACCAGTCCGGGTCGTGGGCGCTCATCAGGATCGTCGCC
>JBGASI010000480.1:0-5399 GCA_044229815.1 Vicinamibacteria bacterium
GCTCCGTTGAGGATGCTCGTCTCGCCCGCGCCCTTCGCGAGCGTGTCGACGCGCACGACGGCCTCGGCCGACTCGCCCGGCTTGACCAGGCGGAACTCGTCCCCGTGAGCCTCGAGCGCCGCGCGCAGCTCCCGCTCCCAGGCGTGCGCCCCGGCGCCGCTCTTGGCGGCGACCTGCACGTCGACGCTCATCGGTGCGCCCTTCGCGGCGGGAGCCTGGGCCTGCGGCGCGCCGGCGCCGGTGAGTACGAGAGCGAGGATGGCGAGGGTCATCGGGCTTTCTCCGCGGTCCGTGCGGCCGCAGCAGGACGGTAGCACGAAAGGCCGGCCTCGCCGCTCTCAGGAGACGGGCACCAGGCGGTCCTCCGGCAGCGCGGCGTCGGGCGCCAGCTCGGGCAGGCCGGCGAGTTCCCGGTACAGCGGCGCGAAGTCCGCGGCGGTCGCCTCGAACAGCTCTCCGAGGCCGTCGATCACGAAGTAGGTCTCCTGGAAGGAGTCGATCCGGTAGCGGCTGCGCATGACGCGCCGCAACTCGAAGCCCACGCGCCTCGGCCGCGGGCTGCGCACGGCGTGGTCGATCTCGCTCGGCGAGGAGAGGATGCCGGCCCCGTAGCTGCGCAGGCCATGAGGCGTGCGGATCAGGCCGAACTCGACCGTGTACCAGTACAGCCGCGCCAGCCAGGCGAGCGCGCCGAGCCCCTCGGCCTTGAGCCCGCCGCGCCCGTAGGCCTGCATGTAGTCCGCGAAGCGCGGATCGAAGAGCATCGGCACGTGGCCGAAGAAGTCGTGGAACACGTCGGGCTCGACGATGTAGTCGAACTCGCTCTCCTCGCGCAGCCAGCAGGTGACCGGGAAGCGCCGGTTCGCGAGGTGCTCGAAGAACACGAGGTCCGGCACGAGCCCCGGCACGGCCACGAGCTGCCAGGCCGTGGCCCGGCCAAGCAGCCGGTTGACGTCCTCGAAGCGGGGGATGCCCGCCTCGTACTCGAGCGCCCCGAGCGCCCGCACGAACTCCTCGCAGGCGCGGCCCGGCACCCGCTCGACCTGGCGGCGGTACAGCCGCCGCCAGCGGGCGTGCTCGGCCGAGCTGTAGCGCGAGGGATCCTGCTCGACCGTGTAGTCGGGCCGCATGCGGCTGTAGTCGCCGCGCAGGCCGTGGCTCGTCTGGCCGTGGTTCGCCGGCCGCTGCGCGTTCATGACCGGTCCTCCTGGGGCTGGTGCGGTGCGTCCATGGTACCCCGCGCCCGCCCCCCCCGCGCGGGCGTCCTCGCAGGGGCGCTTGCGGAATGGGCCCCGCCCGGGAGACGTTAGTAGGAGCGGAGGATCCCGATGAAACTGCGACTGGCCGTGTTCACGGCCGGAATGACCCTGGGCGCGGCCTGGCTGCTCTTCGGCACGCGCGAGGCGGGGAGCTGGACCCCGCCGCCCGGGCCGCCGCCGACCCTGGCGAAGGCGACCTTCGCCGGCGGTTGCTTCTGGTGCATGGAGGGGCCGTTCGACGAGGTCCCCGGCGTCTACTCGACGACCTCGGGCTACGCCGGAGGCCACGTCAAGAACCCGAGCTACGAGCAGGTCTCAGGCGGCGGGACCGGCCACGCGGAGTCGCTGCAGGTGGCCTACGTTCTGCGACCGCGGGACGCAGTACCGGCCGGCGATCTTCTTCGACGGCGAGGCGCAGCAGCAGGCGGCGCTGGCCGCCCGGCAGGCGCTCGAGCGCTCCGGCCGGCTGCCGCGGCCGGTCGTGGTGGAGGTGGTGCCGCTCGCCGTGTTCTACCCGGCGGAGGACTACCACCAGGACTTCTACCGGAAGAACCCGCTGCGCTACAGGATGTACCGCTCCGGCTGCGGGCGCGACCGCAGGCTCGAGGCGATCTGGGGCAAGGCCGAAGCGAAAGGCGCCGCGGGCGGCGCCGCGAAAGGATGGAGCAAGGTGAACGAGGACCGCTGGAGAAAGCCCGCCACGGAGGAGCTGCGCAAGCGGCTCACGCCGCTTCAGTACGAGGTGACGCAGAAGAGCGGCACGGAGCGCGCGTTCGCCAACCCGTACTGGAACAACCACGAGCCCGGCATCTACGTGGACGTCGTCTCGGGCGAGCCTCTCTTCTCGTCGCTCGACAAGTTCGACTCCGGCACCGGCTGGCCGAGCTTCACGCGCCCGCTCGAGCCGGGAAACGTCGATTCGTACCGCGACGTCTCCCTCGGCATGGTCCGCGTCGAGGTGCGCTCGAGGCACGCCGGGTCGCACCTGGGCCATCTCTTCGACGACGGCCCGCAGCCGACCGGCCAGCGCTACTGCATGAACTCGGCCTCCCTGCGCTTCATCCCCGCCGCGAAGCTCGAGGAGGAAGGCTACCCGGAGTACAAGCGGCTGTTCGAGAAGGCGGCCGCCCGCTAGGCCTCCCGCCGGCGGGGCAGCGGGCCGGGCGCCGGCCCGCTGCTACAATCCCGCACCGTGCCGCGGATCGTCGTGCTCGGCTCCGTCGCGCAGGACGAGGTGGTCCGCCTGCGGCAGCGGCTGCGCGAGGGGTGTCATCTCGACGCCGAGAGTCGCCGGCTGCGGCTGGGCGGCGGCGGCGCGAACACGGCGATTCCGCTCCGCCACGCGGGCCACGACGTCGTGCTCGTCGCACCCGTCGGCCTCGACCCGGTCGGGGACTGGCTGCTCACCGCCCTGCGCGACGCCGGGGTCGACGACGCCGGGTTCGTGCGCGTGCCCGGCGAGAGCACGCGCTCGCTGGTACTGGTCGATCCCGAGGGCGAGCGCACCGTGGTCAACCTCCGGCGCTGTCGCGAGAGCGGGCCGCCGGAGCGGGTGCGCCCGCTCGCGGCCGACGTGGTCTACGTCCGCAGCCGCGAGCTCGACCTGGCGGAGCTGCTCGCCTCGCACCTCGCGCGCTCGCTGGTGGTGGCGCAGGTCCCGCCTCTCGAGCCGGGCGCGCGGCCGGCGCACGTGCTGGTGGGCTCGGAATCCGACCTGCCCGCCGGCGTCCTGGCGGACCCGTGGGCCGCCGGGCGGGCGGTGGCGGGTGACGCCCTGCGCTGGGTGGTGGTCACGCGCGGCGCGCGCGGCGCGCAGGCGTTCGGCCGGGACGAGCGCCTGGACGTGGCCGCGCCGCGGGTGGAGACCGTCGACACGACCGCGGCCGGCGACGTCTTCGCCGCCGGGCTGCTGCACGCGCTCGCGCTCGGTCGCGCGATGCCGGAAGCCCTGCATTGCGCGGTGGCCTGGGGCGCTGCCACCGTCGCCTGCGCGGGCCTGCCGGAAGCCGGGACGATCCGCCGGCTGTGCTGAGCCCTTGGCTGGAGCAGAACCGGGCGCGAGGCCCCAGGAGCGTTCGATGGAGACAGGACTACGCGGCAAGGTCGTCATCGTCACCGGCGCGGCGGCGGGCATCGGACGCGCGACCGCGCTGCGCTTCGCGCGGGAGGGCTGCCGCGTCGCGGCCTTCGATGTCGACGCGGCGAAGGGCCCGGCGCTCGTGGCCGAGCTCGCCGCGGCGGGCGGCGAGGGCCTCTTCGCCGGCGTGAACGTGGCCGAACCCGCCAGCGTCGACGCGGGCGTCGGGGCGGTGCTCGAGCGCTGGGGCCGCGTCGACGTGCTCGTGAACAACGCGGGCATCCTGCGCGACGGGCAGCTCGTGAAGTGGAAGGACGGGGCGCTCGTCGCGACGATGAGCGAGGAGGCCTGGGACACCGTGCTCGGCGTCAACCTCAAGGGCGTCTTCCTCTGCACGCGCGCGGTCGTTCCCCACCTGATCCGCGGCGGCGGCGGGGTCGTGCTCAGCGCCTCCTCGGTCGTCGGCCTCTACGGCAACTTCGGCCAGACCAACTACGTCGCGAGCAAGGCCGGCGTCATCGGCATGACGCGGACCTGGGCGCGCGAGCTCGGCCGCTACGGGATCCGCGTCAACGCGGTGGCGCCCGGCTTCGTGGCCACCGAGATCCTGCGCGGCATGCCGCAGAAGGTGCTCGACGCGATGGTGGAGCACACCCCGATCGGCCGCATCGGCGTGCCCGAGGACATCGCGAACGCCTACGCCTGGCTCGCCTCGGACCAGGCCAGCTTCGTCACCGGGACCTGCCTCTCCGTCGACGGCGGCATCGTCACCGGCACCTAGGAGGTCCGCGCCGGGCGTGCGGCGCCGTGCGACCATGGGGGGCGTGCCCGGCCCGGGGCGCCAAGGAGTCCCCTCATGAAGCCCGTCTACATCGCCGCCTACCACCAGTCGGTGTTCGGCAAGCTGCTCGCGGCCACGGTGCCCGAGATCGTGGCCAGGGCCGTCGCCGGCACCTGCGGCGAGATCGGCATAGACGCCGCGGCCCTCGACGTCGCGTCGATCGGCGCCGCCTGCAACGTCTCGCTGAACGAGCAGGGCCTGCTCTCGGGCCTCGTGGCCCAGGTGCCCGGCCTGGACGCGAAGCCCATCGAGTCGGTCGAGAACGCGTGCGCCTCGGGCGGGCAGGCCGTGCTCTCGGTGATCGCGAAGCTGCAGATGGGCCTGGGCGACACGGGCATCGCGCTCGGCTACGAGAAGATGCGCGACGCCGAGGGCAAGATGGACGGCAAGCTGGTCGGCAAGGTGCTCGGTTACTTCTCGCACCCGGACGAGCGCCCCGGCAAGGTCTTCGTCTTCCCGCACATCTTCGCGGAGGTGATGGAGCTCTACATGAAGGCGCACGGGGTCACGGAGGAGGACCTGGCGGCGATCGCGGTGCAGGAGTACGCGAACGCCCGCCACAACCCCTTCGCCCAGATGCGCAACGTCGAGCTGACCGTCGGCAAGGCCTGCGCGATCGAGGGCATCAACCGCTACGTGGCCGAGGGGCTGCGCCTCAAGACGTTCGACTGCTCGCAGATCAGCGACGGCTATGCGGGCCTCATCCTGGCGACCGAAAAGGGACTCGAGCGGCTCGGCCTCGCCCGCCAGGACTGCGTGCGCCTGGCCGGGTGGGGCCAGGCGACCGACGCCCTCAAGAAGGAGGGCCGCGACGTGCTGCGCCCGCGCGGCGCCTACCGGGCCATGGCCGACGCCTACGCCCTGGCCGGCCTCACGCCGGCCGACGTCAACGTCGCCGAGCTGCACGACTGTTTCACGGTGATGGGTGCGATCGGCACCGAGGTGATCGGCAAGGCGCCCGTGGGCCAGGGCGCCCGCTACTGGGTGGACGGCAAGGCCGCCCCGGACGGCGAGTGCGCCATCAACAGCTCCGGCGGACTGATCGCCAAGGGCCACCCGATCGGCGCCACGGGCATCGCGATGATCGGCTGGTGCGCCTGGCAGCTGCTCGGCAAGGCCCCGCGCGAGCTGCAGGTCGCGGCCCCGCGGGCGGCCGCAACTTTCAATATCGGCGGGCCGATCTGCGCCTCGGTCTGCACCGTGCTGACCCCGGCGGCCTGAG
>JBGASI010000481.1:0-3869 GCA_044229815.1 Vicinamibacteria bacterium
GCCGCCAGCGTCAGCGTCCCCGACGTCGCCGTGAAGTCCCCGCCCGACGTCGCCGTCCCGCCAGCCGTCGCGTAGCCCACCGTCACCGCCGTCGCGCTCGCCGCCGACAGGCTCACCGTGAACACCGCGTTCGTCGTCCCCCCGTTGCCTTCCGTCACCGACACGTCCCCGATCGACAACGAGGGCCCGCCGCCCGGCAGTGGCGTCGGGTGGGCGAAGTAGGCCGCGACCGCGTTCTTGAACTGGTTGCCGTCGCTGTCGATGTAGGTCTGGTTGCCGGCGCCGACGCCCCAGGCCGCCCCGAGGCCACCGGCCGCCACGAACTCGCTCACGTGCGAAAACAGGTAGTGCACGCGGTTGTCCCGGTAGTGGCCCGCCGACCCGCCGGGTGTCGAGGAGGGCACGCCGAACGGCATCTGCCACCACAGGATCGGCAGCCCGATGCCGTCGTAGAGGGCGCGCGCCCAGGTCGTGTGCTCGTGGAAGTTGGGACTCGTGGCGTTCGACTCGTCCCAGTAGAACGTGCCGCCGCGCTGGCAGTTGGGATCGCTCCCCGCCTCGAAGCAGCCGGCGTCCCGGTCGAGCGTCTCGATCACGGTGATGTCGGCCTGGCCCGCGCCGATGGCGTTCATGTAGGCGACGGTCGCCGCGGTCGTACCCGACCACGGCGAGACGTGGAAGCCGGTCACGACCTTCGGCGAGATGGTGCGCGCCATGCGAACGAGGCACTTGCCGAGACCCGTGAGGTTGTCGGGCAGGTCGGCGCACTCGGGGGCGTGCGCCTTGACGCGCACCGCGACGGCCGCGGGGTTGCCGTTCTGGGTCTGGGCGAAGCCCCAGAAGTCCGGCTCCAGGTGGACGACGGCCGGCTTGTTGAAGACGGCGAGGCGCTGGAACAGCAGCCGCGCCCCGGACCAGTAGGCTCCCATGTAGCTGTCGTTCGTGAGCACGGAGATGTTGCCCTCGCCCCAGGCCGCCATCCCGTAGAGCGTGAACATCGGCACGACGCCGTGGGCGTTCGCCGAGTCGGCGAGGATGTTCACGAAGGTGCCCCCGGCGTTCCAGTCCGGCCAGCCGCCCTGTCCCTGCAGCCCCACGAGGTAGGCGTAGTGGAGGTCGAGGGTCGTTCCCAGGGTGTAGGCCCCGTCCAGGTTGTGGTCGTTCGCCAGGTCGTTGCCCATCCCGATCAGGAAGTTCGGGGAGCGGCCGAGGCGGATCGCCACGTCGCGCGCCGCCACCGGGACCGCGAAGGCGCTCGTGGCGAGCGCGCCGACGAGCGCCGCCGAGAGGAGCACCCGCGCGCGGAACGTGCTGGTCAACTGCTTCGTGCCGTTCTCCATCCCCGCCTCCTGCCGACTCCCGTCGAGAACGACACTCGCGAGCCGAACGCGGCGCGCGCTGCCGTAATCATCCTAGGAGGAAACGGGGGCGTTCCGGGGCGAACGCAACGGGACGCGTGCGCTGCGTCACACGCGGGCGGATCAGGAATCGTCGCGATCGCGAGTGCTCTGCGTCACACCGGGGCCGACGGCGTGACGACGGCACGGCCGGCGCGGCCGTCTCAGGCGACGACGTACGGCCAGCGCTGGGGACGCGAGAGCAGCGCGTTTGCCTCGTCGTCGTCGTGGAAGCGCTCCTTCCTCGGGTCCCAGTGGAGGCGGCGCTTGGTCTTCATCGCGATGTGGTGCAGCAGGCAGGCCGAGCAGGAGCGGTGCGCCACCTCGACCGGCGCGATCGGCTGCTGGCGGGAGCGGACCGCCTCGAGCCAGTTGCCGTGGTGGTCGCGGCTCTCCGGCAGGTGGATCTCGGAGGGCCCGATCACCGAGGTGATGATCTTCGGGTCGCTCGCCGAGAGGGCCTGGGCGTCCTTCAGCTTCGCCACGGGATCGCTCGAGGTCACGGTGTCGTTGCCGCGAGAGACGAAGATCCAGCCCTCGGTCCCCTCGAACTTGATGCCGTTCGGGAGTTCGCCGCTCACGATCATGTGGACGCCGTTCGCGTAGAGCGCCTCGGTGCGGAACGGGCCGTGCACGTTCCACAGGCCCCTGGCCGGGAACTCGGCGCTGCCCCAGATCTCGACGGGCCCGGTATGCTCGGTGTCCATGCCCCAGTGCGCCGAGTCGAGGTGGTGGGCGCCCCAGCCGGTGATCATGCCGGCCCCGAACTGCTCGCAGCGCAGCCAGCCCGGACGGTCGTAGCCCGCCTGCGGGTGGACGCGCTTCTCGGTGTAGTAGACGTACGGGGTCGAACCGAGCCACTTCTCGTAGTCGAGGTTCTTCGGGACCGGCATCTCGGGCTCCTCGTCGCCCGCGGGGTCGCCGGGCAGCCCGACGGAGACGGTCTTCAGCTGGCCGATGCGCCCGTTGCGGACCAGCTCGGCCGCGTAGCGGAACTGCGGCGCCGAGCGCTGCTGGCTGCCGATCTGGAAGATGCGGCCCGTGCGGTGGACGGCGTTGCTGAGGGCGCGGCCCTCCGCGATCGTGGGCGAGGCCGGCTTCTGCAGGTAGACGTCCTTGCCGGCCTCGACCGCCGCGATCGCCGGGATCGCGTGCCAGTGGTCGGGCGTGCTGATCACGACCGCGTCCACGTCCTCGTTCGCGAGCAGCTCGCGGTAGTCGGCGTAGCCCGTCACGCCGTCGTACGGCTGGCCCGTCTTCTTCGCGTAGTAGCCGTTGACGAGCAGCTTGGCGTCCTCGACGCGCCGGCTGTCGAGATCGCACACGGCCATGATCCGCGCCTGCTCGTGCTTCCAGATGCCCGGCAGGTCGTGGCTGCGCGAGATGCGGCCGGTGCCGATCGCGCCGACGTTGATGCGGTTGCTCGGCGCCGTCGCGCCGAAGACCGAGGCCGGCACGATCGCCGGGAAGCCGGCGGCGAGCAGCGCGCCGCCCGCCCCGCTCCCGGCCAGCGCGAGCGCCTTCCGGCGCGAGACCTCGTTGCGTCGCTGCTGCGTCATGCCGGCCTCCCTTCGACGAGCGTCACCTTCTGCGCCGCCGCCTGCGCCCGCAGCACCAGCTCCATCGCCAGGAAGCAGCGGGCCTGCGGCAGCGCGGTCTCGGTCCGCTCGAGGACGTCGGAGACGAGCCGCTCGCCGTAGGCCACCTTCTGGTCCGAGCAGTCGACGTAGCGGGTCTCCTTCTGGTCGACGAGGAACAGGTGCTCGGGGCCCTTGCGGCCCGCGATGTCGACGTTGGTGCGGATCTCGATGAAGCCGTCGGTGCCGAGGATCGTCAGGCGGCCATCGCCCCAGGTCGGCAGGCCGTCGGGCGTGAACCAGTCGACCCGCACGTAGCCGGTCCCTCGATCCCCCCGCCACAGCACGTCGCCGAAGTCCTCGAAGGCCGGCTGTTGCGGGTGACGCACGTTCGCGACCTGCGCTGCGACGACCTCGGCGCGGCTCGAGCCGGTGAAGCTCAGGAAGTGGCAGGCCTGGTGCGAGGCGATGTCGCAGAGGATGCCGCCGAAGTACTTCCTGTCCCAGAACCAGGCGGGACGCGTGGCGGGGTTTGCCCGGTGCGGGCCGAGGCCGATCGTCTGGATCACGCGGCCGATCGCGCCAGCCCTGACCAGCTCGCCCGCGCGGACCACGGCCCGGTTGCCGAGGCTCTCGCCGAAGAAGATCGAGTAGATGCGGCCCGTCTCCTGCTGCACCCGGCGCGCCTGGGCGAGCTGCTCGAGCGTCGTGAAGCCGGGCTTGTCGGCCATGTAGTCCTTGCCGTGCTTCATGACGCGGACGCCGAGCGGCCCGCGCTCGTCCGGGATGCTCGCGCTGAGCACCAGCCTGACGCCCGCGTCCTCGAGGATCGCCCGCTCGTCCGGCACCCGCTTCGCCCCGGGGTAGCGCTTCAGGAACGCCTCCGCGAGGTCGT
>JBGASI010000482.1:0-3867 GCA_044229815.1 Vicinamibacteria bacterium
GGGCACCTCGGCGCCGATCATGTACGAGATGCCCTCGAGCATCAGGCTGAAGCCGGGCGACGAGGTGAAGGTGAGCGCGCGCTGCCCCGCCCCGCCGGCGCCGTACATCATGTTGACGGTGGCGACCTCGCTCACCGCCTGCACGAAGACGCCCTCGAGCTGCGGCAGCAGCTTCGCCATCAGCTCGGCGCCCTCGGTCGAGGGCGTGATCGGGTAGCCGAAGAAGTGCCGGCAGCCCGCGAGCAGCGCGCCGATGGACGAGGCGTAGGTGCCCTTCGTGACGAGCGTGCGCGTCTCGGGCAAGGGCAGGCGCACGTCGGGAATCGCCTCGGGCTTCTCGAGCGCCCCGGGCCGCGGGCCGAAGTGAGCGGCCGGGTCCTCGATCTCGAAGTCGGCGGATGGCTCGGGTGCGAGACCGTAAGGCTCCGGGCAGGCGGTCATGCAGAGCCCGCAGGCCGAGCACTCGTCGAGGTGCAGGACGACCGGGACCAGCCCCGTCTGCGGGTTGATCTCGGTCCCGAGCTCGATGCAGTGCTTGGCGCAGGCCTCGATGCAGCGGCCACAGCCCTTGCAGTACTCCGGCAGCAGGAAGGGCTTGGGCCGCTCCGCAGTCGTGGGCATGCTTTGGGTCCCCTTTCCGTGGTCCAAAGCGTGCAAACTCCTCGCCACGGACGCCATGCCAGCAGTCAGTGGCATACGGGCCATCGCGGCCGTTTTGGGCGCAACCTTTGCGGGATCACGACCGACGCCGCGGAAGTCGTGCGGGGAATGCCGCTAAGTGGTCTGACCTCTTAGGGTTGTGGGAAGCCATCGGTCCGGCGGCGACTCCCGCCGGACCGATGGCCAGGCACGGCCCAGAGGTGCTTCAGCGGAGGCTGAAGCTCGCCTCCTTCACGTCCCGGGCGTTGCCGCCCACGAACACCTTGAAGTCACCCGGCTCCGCTTCCCACTTGCCGGCCGCCGTGTAGAACTCGAGGTCCGAGGCCTTCAGCGTGAACGCGACCTCGCGCGACTGCCCCGCCGCCAGCTCGACCTTCTGGAAGCCCTTCAGCTCCTTCACCGGTCGCGTGACGCTACCGACGAGGTCGCGCACGTAGAGCTGCACGACCTCGGCCCCGGCGCGCTTGCCGGTGTTCGTCAGCGTCACCGTCACCTGCAGCGCCCCGTCGCGGCCGATCGCGGCGGCGCTCAGCTTCGGCTCCGAGTAGCTGAAGCTCGTGTAGCTCAGGCCGTAGCCGAACGGGTACAGCGGGTCGTTCGGCGAGTCGGTGTACGAGGACCACGTCACGCCGGGCTCCGGGCCCGGCCGGCCCGTGTTCTTGTGCGCGTAGCTCAGCGGCAGCTGGCCGACGGAGCGCGGGAAGGCCGCCGGCAGCTTGCCGGACGGGTTGTAGTCGCCGAAGACCACGTCGGCGATCGCGTGGCCCGCCTGCGAGCCGAGGTGCCAGGCCTCGACGATCGCGGGGGCGTTGTCGCCCGTCCAGCCGAGCGTCAGCGGGCGGCCGCTCATCAGCACGACCACCATCTTCTTGTTCGCCGCGTAGATGGCCTTGAGCAGCTCTTCCTGCAGGCCCTTGAAGCCGATGTCGACCTGGCTGCGGCCCTCGCCTGACTGGAAGGCGTCCTCGCCCACGGCCATGATCACCACGTCGGCCGCGCGCGCGGCCTCGACCGCGGCCGGGATGCCCGAGCGGTCGGTCGTGTTGTAGACGGCCGGCGCCACGAAGTTGCGCGGGCCGGTGACGAGCTTCACGCCCTCGGCATAGAGGATCTTCGTCGTCGGCGAGGCCGCGGCCCTCACGCCCTCGAGCAGCGACACGGCCGAGTTCGAGGCGCCCCGGCCGCGCCAGTCGCCGAGCGGCGAGTCCTTGTCGTTCGAGAGCGGGCCGATCACGGCGATCGTCTTCGCCTGCTTGTCGAGCGGCAGCAGGCCGCCCTCGTTCTTCAGCAGCACGATCGACTTGCGCGCCACGTCGCGCGCCGCGGCGAGGTTCGCCGGCGTCAGCGTCGCCGCCTTCTCGCGCGCCACGTCCGAGTAGCGGTACGGGTCGTCGAAGAGCCCGAGCGCGAACTTGACGCGCAGCACGCGGCGCACGGCGTCGTCCACGATCTTCTCGTCTACCTTGCCGGCCTTCACGAGCGCCGCCAGGTGGCCGATGTAGGCGCGCGACTCCATGTCCATGTCGCTGCCGGCGCTGATCGCCTGCTGCGCGGCCTGCTCGAGGTTCGCCGCGAAGCCGTGCGGGATCATCTCGCCGATCGAGCCCCAGTCGGAGACGACGAAGCCCTTGAAGCCCCACTCGCCCTTCAGGATGTCGCGCTGCAGGTGCGGGTTGCCGGTCGCGGGGATGCCGCCGATCTCGTTGAACGAGTTCATGAAGGTGGCGGCGCCCGCGTCCGCAGCCGCCTTGAACGGCGGCAGCACCACGTTGCGCAACGTCTGTTCGGAGATGTCGACCGTGTTGTAGTCGCGGCCCGCCTCGGCGTAGCCGTAGGCCGCGTAGTGCTTGGCGCAGGCCGCGATGGTGTCGACGGCCGCGAGGTCCTTGCCCTGGAAGCCCCGCACCCGCGCCTCGGCGGCGCGGGCCCCGAGATACGGATCCTCGCCGGCGCCCTCCATGACCCGTCCCCAGCGCGCGTCGCGCGCGACGTCCACCATCGGCGCGAAGGTCCAGTGCTGGCCCGCCGCCGCCGCCTCGCTGGCGGCGATGCGCGCCGACTGCTCGATCGCGCCGAGGTCCCAGCTCGCGGTCTCGCCGAGCGGGATCGGGAAGATCGTCTTGTAGCCGTGGATCACGTCGAAGCCGAAGATCATCGGGATCTTCAACCGGCTTCCCGAAAGCGCCAGGTCCTGCGCCTTGCGCGTGGCCTCGGCGCCGTTGACGTTGAGGATCGAGCCGACGAGCCCGCTGCGGATCTGCTCGTAGGCCGCCTTCTGCTGGCCCGGGGCGGCCGCCGGGCCGGTGAGGTCGAGCGGGTTGCTGTACTGGTTCAGCTGGCCGACCTTCTCCTCGAGCGTCATCTGGGCGAGCAGCGCGTCGATCTTCTTCTCCGTCTGGGGATCCGTGAGCGCCTGGGCCCCGGCCCGCGGAACGACCGCTGGCACGAGCAGGGCCGCGGCGAGGATTCCCTTCCACCTGTGCATGGAGTGCCTCCGAAGTATCAGGACCGAGGGGCCGGGCGGGATCGTGCGGCGGGCCACGGACGTGGCCCGGCCCGGCGCGCCGAGTCTACAGCTCTAGGAGTGGGCGCTTCCGGCGGCCCCGGAGTCGGCCCGACCAGAGATGGTGCTTCTTGGCCTGGTCGGGTGGTGCTGAGATCGTCGAGGGAGCCCTGCTGGCACTACGCGCGCTCACTTCGCACATGGTCAAGATGGCGAAGCGGCCGTCCGGGCTCCACTCATCGTTGGGGAATCAGTGCGGTGAGGCTGCGTTGGGCTACATCTGTGAGCAGCCGTGCGAGGCCGCTGTCATAATCGGCGGCATGTCCCTGCGCCCATTGGTTCCTCTCAGCTTCGTCCTTGCCTGCCTCGCGGTACCTGCGTTCGCCCAGCAGGAGCCGGGGCCCCGACCCACCATTGACCCCCGCCTCTACGCGGGTCTGAGCTGGCGCAGCGTCGGCCCGTTCCGGGGCGGCCGCGTGTCCGCGACCGCCGGCGCCATCGGGCAGCCCGGCGTCTTCTACGCGGGCTATCCGGGCGGCGGCGTGTGGAAGACCACGAGTGCCGGCGCCACGTGGTTTCCGGTGTTCGATTCGGTCCGCGACGTTTCCTCCATCGGCTCGGTCGAGGTGGCTCCGTCGAACCCCGATGTCGTCTACGTCGGCACCGGGGACATGATCAGCGCAGGCACGATCGAGCAGGGGAAC
>JBGASI010000483.1:0-3864 GCA_044229815.1 Vicinamibacteria bacterium
TTGAAGAAGGTGGCGCCGAGGTCCAGGGCCAGGACGCGCGGCGCCAGCCGCCGCGCGAGACAGGTCTCGGCGACGATCGTGTGCAGGCCGCCGCGCCGGAAGTGGTCCTCCAGCGTCACCAGCAGTTCGCAGCCGCGCGCCGCGTCGACGATGGCCTCCTCGTCGACCGGCTCGAGCGTGCGCAGGTTGACGAGCCGGACCGGCACCCCGCGGGCCGCGAGGCGCAGCCGCGCCTTCGCCGCCTCGCCGAGCAGCGAGCCGTAGGTCAGGATCGCCACGCCGTCCTCGCCCGCGAGCAGCTCGGCCTTGCCGATCGCGAAGGGCTCGACATGCGTCACGGCGGCGGGCGCGGCGGTGTAGCGCAGGTAAGCGGGGGCCGGGCTGGCGACGATCGCCGGCAGCGCGGCCACGAGCTCCTCGAGGTCGGCCGGGCAGAAGACCTGCATCCCCGGAATCGCGCGCATCACGGCGATGTCGTCGATCGCCTGGTGGGTGGGGCCGTTCGCCTCCGAGAGCAGGCCGGGCACGAAACCGACGAGCTTCACGGGCAGGCGCGGGATGCCCACGTCGGTACGGATGCACTCGAAGGCGCGCAGCGTCAGGAAGGTCGCGAGCGCGTGCACGACGGGCGTACGGCCGCGCAGGGCCAGGCCGGCGGCCGCGCCGACCATCGTCTGCTCGCAGATCCCGACGTCGACGAAGCGCGGGCCCAGAGCGGCCGGCACGCCTCGGATGTGGGCGCGGTTCTCGGCCGTCAGCACCACGATGTCGTCGCGCTGCGCGGCGAGCGACAGCAGGGCCTGCTCGTAGCTGACAGGCACGGTCATCGCACCACCAGCCCCGGGCTCGCGAGCGCGGCGCCCGTTCCCCCGTGCAGCTCGGCCACCAGGGCGTCGACCTCGGCGGCGTCGAAGTTCGCGAACCAGCGGTCGGCCCGGCCCTCGAGGCTGGGCACGCCCTTGCCGCGCAGGGTGCGGGCGATGATGGCGCCGGGCCTTCCCGCTGCGGCGGGCAGCGTGGCGAAGGCGTCCGCGAGGGCCGGGAAGGAGTGACCATCGACCGTGCGACAGGACCAGCCGAAGGCCTCGAACTTGGCCGGCAGCGGCTCGAGAGGCAGCAGTTCCTCGGTCGCGCAGTTGGCCTGCAGCCCGTTGCGGTCCACCACGGCCACCAGGTTGTCGAGCCGTTGCGCCGCCGCGACCAGCAGCGTCTCCCAGACGGAGCCCTCGTCCAGCTCGCCGTCGCCGAGCACGACGAAGACGCGGTTGCGGCCGCCGCGCAGGCGGATGTCGAGAGCGATCCCGACGCCGACGGCGAGCAGGTGGCCGAGCGAGCCCGAGTGGAACTCGACACCGGGCAGGGCGCGATTGGGGTGCCAGTAGAGCGAGTCGCTGGTCTTGAGGTGCTGGCGCAGGCGCTCGGGCGGGAAGAAGCCCAGCTCCGCGAGCGTCGCGTAGAGCGCCGGCACGTCGTGGCCCTTGGACAGCAGCAGGTAGTCGCGCCCGGGATCGTCCAGCCGGGCCGGGCTCACGTCCAGCACCCGTGAGTACAGGAAGACCAGCAGGTCGGCGCAGGAGAGCGAGGCGCCGATGAAGCAGCCGCCGTCCGTCGCGAGCCGCAGGCAGTGCTCGCGGACGCGCAGCGCCAGCGCCTCGAGCTCGAGCGCGGCGGCGGACCCGCTCACAGCGCCCCCCGCGCGGCAGTGACCGGTGCCGCGTCCTCCGGAGCCGGCCGTGTCTCGTCCGGCCTAACCGTCCGGAGCGCGGCCAGGTGGTGCCGGTACCAGTTCACGCCGCGGTAGCGGGCGTTCAGCTCCAGCAGCTCCGGTCGCCGGGCGAGCAGCCCCAGGATCTCGGCGAGCGAAAAGACCGGCCGCTCGCGGCGCCACAGTTCCTCGTAGACCGCTTTCACCAGCGCATAGTCGGCCGGGTAGTCGAGCGTCAGCCGATGCGAGGCCGAGGCGTCGAGCCCGGCCGGCCAGGTGACGTTGGCGACGCGGAAGCGCCCGGGCTGGTCCCAGAAGAAGGGTGTCGTGTGCTCGCGCTCGTGCGGGGCGGCGGCGCGGCGCCACGCGCGCTCGAGCGCTTCGACGGTCATCGCCTCGACGTCGTTCCCGTCGGGCCAGGTGGGCGGGTGCAGGTTGCCGACGTAGTCTAGGCGTCCGGCCGAGCCGCGGAAGACGGCGAGGACGGCGTCGATCGCGGCGGGATCGATCAGCGGGCAGTCCGACGGGATCTTCACCACCGCTTCCGCCTTCGACGCGAGGGCCGCCCGGTAGTGGCGGTCGAGCAGGTCGCTCGCGTGACCGCGAAAGACACGCACGCCGAAGCGGCGGACGGCGTCGGCGAGGCCGTCGTCCTCCGGCAGCTCCGTGGTGGCGACGGTCAGCTCGAAGCGGGAGCGCGCGGCGAGCACCCGCTCCAGCATCCGCAGCAGGACCGGCGCGCCGGCCACGGGCAGCAGGACCTTGCCCGGCAGGCGCGTGGAGCCCGTGCGGGCCTGGACGACGACCAGCGTCCTCACCGGGCCTCCGCGAGGGCAAGGGGACGCAGCAGCGGCGGGCGCGCCGCCGCGGGCCGCGAGGCGAGCACCTCGCGGCAGACGGCTGCGATCCGTCTCGCGGCGTTGCCGTTCTGCACGGGGAGCAGCCGGCGCAGCTGCGCGAGGTCCCAGTACGAGTGGCACTCCTTGGCGAGCGCCAGCCCGACGAACACGGTCGAGGAGTACTGCGTGACCAGGACGTCGCAGTTGGCGATCATCTCCTCGGCGTTGCCGCGCGCGAAGACGAGCGCGTCGGGAGCGACCGCGTGGATCTCGCGCGTCGCGCGCGCCTCGTTCTCGTTCGGGTGCAGCTTGAACATCAGCGGCCGGCCGGCCGCGATCTCCAGACAGCGGCGCAGGAAGGCCGTCCGGTCGTCCCGCTTCAACGTCTCGCGCGCGTCGGAGGAGCAGACCAGCACGTAGCCGCGGTGGGGGAAGGCGTTTCGCAGGTAGCGCCGGCAGTCGTCGAAGTTCGGGATGCCGGTGACGACGAGCCGGTGTGCGGGCACGCCGCGGCTCTCGAAGTGCTCGCGGTAGCCCTCGCTCGCGACGCAGAAGCGGTCGTAGGCGTGGCTGAGGCCGGTCGTGGCGGTGCCGGCGACGAAGCGCGGCAGCAGCGGCAGGCGCCGCCACAGCCGGTACTCCCAGCCCTCGGGGTCGAGGATGCCCTCCTGCACGAGCACGAGGGGGTGCCTGCGCGCGTTGCGCTGGACGACCACGTCGGAGCAGGTGACCACCAGGTCGTACGAGCCCTGGCGCCCCCGGTAGTCCACGGGCAGCCGCTCGCGCTCCAGGTAGTCGAGGCAGCGGCGCACCAGCTTGCGCCCGGCGACCGTGAACTCCCCGAGACCGGCGCGATGGGCCCAGTCCAGGGGACCGTCGCAGTAGTACGGCGTGAAGGCGTGCTCATGCTCCGGCAGCTCGCGCGCGATCTGGTGCATCTGCGTGGTCTGGTTGAGGGATCCGCAGATGAAGAGGATCCGTTGCCGTCCGCTCACCGAGTGCCTCCTTCTCCGCCGGGCTGGACTGGGCCGACAGCAGCGCTGCCCAGCCGCCGGCGATCCACGCAAGCTCTTTCAGCCTCTTGAGGGCAACGAAGGCCGCCCCGTACGCCGCGGCCTGTGGCACGCCGACGAGCCTCAGCAGGGTGACGTAGCCGAGGTCCTGCACCCCGAGCCCGGCGGGGACGAAGAAGGCCACGGCGCGCAGGAGCGACACCAGGGGCTCGAAGGCGAGCACCTGCCAGGGCGACACCTCCGCGCCCAGCAACCGGAGCAGCGCCAGCGTCTCCAGCGACTCCGAGAGATAGACCAGGAAGAACGA
>JBGASI010000484.1:0-4421 GCA_044229815.1 Vicinamibacteria bacterium
TCGGCCAGGCGGCGGAGCTGACGGCCCTCGTGCAGCTGGCGAGCGCGACCAGGGAGCAGCCGTTCATCGACCGCTTCGACGAGCTCGTCTGGCCGGCCCTGGACCGAAACGCCGGCATGACGCTCCAGATCGCCGCACGGGCGATTCCCGTCATGGACGCGGCCTACGCGACGAAGCTGCGGCCGTACGTCCAGAAGTACGGGACCGAGCTCGACGGCATGCTGAAGCAGAACCCGTACGGTGTCCCGATCGGCACGCGCGGCTGGGCCGGCAACTCCCAGGTCATCGCCTGGGCGACGACGAACTACTACCTGCACAAGGCCTACCCGGAACTCGTCGGCGTCGAGCTCGTCTCGCGCGGCCTGGACTACGTCTTCGGCACGCACCCGGCGCACAACTACTCGTTCGTCTCCGCCGTCGGGAACCGCTCGAAGCAACTGGCTTACGGCAACAACCGCGCGGACTTCGCGTTCATCGCGGGCGGCGTCGTGCCGGGCGTCCTGGTGCTGAAACCCGACTACCCGGAGAACATGGACGACTGGCCTTTCCTCTGGGGCGAGAACGAGTACGTGATCGACATCGGCGCGAGCTACATCTTCCTGGCGAACGCTGCGAACGAACTGCTCGCCCGTTAGCACGTCATCGAAGGAGACGGATATGAGACAGCTTGGTCTGGCCGTTCTGCTCGCCGCGAGTCTCTGCTCCACGGCAAGCGTGTGCTCCGCTCAGGATTCCGGCGACTTCAAGCCCGCGACGACCAACGTCTGGGGGGCCGACTACCCCCGCGTCGACGGCGCCGGGAAGGTGCAGGTTCGGCTCAAGGCTCCAGAGGCCACGAAAGTCCGCCTGAACTTCTGGAGCGGGCCGAAGGTCGACATGGAGAAGCAGGCGGACGGCTTCTGGACCATCACGACGGCGCCGCTCGTCCCCGGCCTCCACTACTACACGCTCATCGTCGACGGCGTCGAGATGAACGACCCGGGCAGCCACGCGTTCTTCGGCGGCAGCAAGCACGCGAGCGCGGTCGAGGTCCCCGAGCCGGGCGCCGACTACTACGCCATCAAGGCCGTGCCGCACGGCCAGGTGCGCGAGGTCTGGTACGACTCGAAGGTCACCGGCACTTGGCGCCATGCGCTCGTCTATCTCCCGTCGGACTACGACCAGCAGGCGAAGACGCGCTACCCGGTGCTCTACCTGCAGCACGGCGGCGGCGAGGACGAGACCGGCTGGATCCGGCAGGGTCGCGCGAACTTCATCCTCGACAACCTGATCGCGGCGAAGGGCTGCAAGCCGATGATCGTGGTGATGGCGTACGGCTATGCGCGGCGCGCCGGCCAGGTCGATCCCGACCTCACGGGCAAGCCCTTCGGCGCGCCGGAGTGGCGCAAGGCCATGCAGGACATGGCCCAGGCGTTCGAGGACGACGTGACGCAGGCCCTCGTCCCGTTCGTCGACGCCACCTACCGCACGATCGCGGACCGCGACCACCGCGCGATGGCCGGCCTGTCGATGGGCGGCATGCAGACGTTCCAGATCACGCTCAACCACCTCGACCTCTTCTCCTGGATCGGCGGGTTCAGCGGCGCCGGCGGGCTCCAGATGATGGGCACGCCGAAGCCGGACTGGAAGGCGGCGTACAACGGCGTCTTCGCGGACCCCGCCGCCTTCGCGAAGAAGGTCAGGCTGCTGTGGCTGGGCGTCGGCACGGTGGAGCCAGAGCGGATGCGCGAGGGGATCCGGAGCCTCCACGCGTCGCTGACGGAACTGGGGATCCAGCACGTCTACTGGGAGTCGCCCGGCACCGACCACGAGTGGCAGACCTGGCGGCGCGACCTCAAGGACTTCGCGCCGAGGCTCTTCCGCTGAGCGTTCGAGCCACAATGAACCGAGGGGAGTCCATCCACATGAAGGCATTTGCATTGAGCGCGCCGGCTCTGCTCGGCGCCCTGGTCCTGGCAGCTCCCACCGTGCACGCGCAGGCACCGTCCCCGTCCGCCGGCCCTTCGGCGAGCGCGGTCCTGCGTGCCGACCAGCCGGGCCCAGTCGTCAACAAGAACATCTACGGCCACTTCGCCGAGCACCTCGGCCGCGGCATCTACGAGGGGCTCTGGGTGGGGCCGAGCTCCTCCATTCCGAACACCCGCGGGATCCGCAACGACGTCGTCGCCGCGCTCAAGGAGCTGCGCATCCCGGTGCTGCGCTGGCCCGGCGGCTGCTTCGCCGACGAGTACCACTGGAAGGACGGCATCGGGCCCCGCGAGAAGCGGCCGTCGATGATCAACACCCACTGGGGCGGGGTCGTCGAGGACAACAGCTTCGGCACCCACGAGTTCATGGACCTCGTGGAGCAGCTCGGCACGGACGCCTACGTCACGGGCAACGTCGGCAGCGGCACGCCGCAGGAGATGATGGAGTGGGTCGAGTACATGACCTCCGACGCCATCTCCCCGATGGCCAACCTGCGGCGCCAGAACGGACGCGAGAAGGCGTGGCCGCTGCCGTACTTCGGGATCGCCAACGAGCCGTGGGGCTGCGGCGGCAGCATGCGCCCCGAGTACTACGCGGACGAGTTCCGCAGGTACGACACCTTCGTCAAGAACTACGACCGCGCGAGGCCCATCTACCGCATCGCCGCCGGCGCGAACGCCGAGGACTACCGCTGGACCGAGGTGCTGACGAGCGTGGCCGGACGCCGGATGGATGGCCTCTCGCTCCACTACTACACGCTGCCGACGGGCAACTGGGGCACGAAGGGCTCCGCGACGCAGTTCGACGAGAAGCTGTGGTTCTCGACGTTGTCGAGGACGCTGCGCATGGACGAGTTGATCACGAAGCACGCCGCGATCATGGACAAGGCCGAGGCCGAGGCGAAGCCGGGGCTGTTCCCGGGCGCCAACAAGAAGGTCGGCCTGGTGGTCGACGAGTGGGGCACCTGGTACGACCAGGAGCCCGGCTCGCAGCCGGGCTTCCTCTACCAGCAGAACTCGCTGCGCGACGCGCTCGTCGCGGCGCTGAACTTCCACATCTTCCAGCGCCACGCCGACCGCGTGACGATGGCCAACATCGCGCAGACGGTGAACGTGCTGCAGGCGATGATCCTCACCAGCAAGGAGAGGATGCTGCGGACGCCCACCTACTGGGTGTTCGAGATGTTCAAGGTGCACCAGGGCGGCACCTTCCTGCCGGTCGAGCTGCGCTCGCCCGACTACGTGCTCGGGCAGGAGAGGATCCCGATGGTGAGCGCCTCGGCCACGAAGGCGCCCGACGGCTCGGCCATCCACCTCTCGCTCGCCAACACGAGCCCCACGCAGACGGTGACGCTGAGCGTGAAGCTGGCCGGGTTCACGCCGAAGGCGGTCGCGGGCCGAGTCCTGACGGCGCCGGAGATGACCGCGCACAACACGTTCGAGGCGCCGGATGCCGTCCAGCCGGCTGCATTCAGCGGCGCCGCCGTCAAGGGCGACACCCTGGAAGTCAAGCTACCGGCCAAGGCGGTCGTCGTCCTGGCCCTGAAGTAGGCCGATACGCCGATCGGGCGGCGCGGCCCGTTCGGGCTGCGCCGCCCGTCTTGTAGAAGGGCACCTGGACGGGAGGACGCCATGAAGAAGCGCCGGTTTGCCGCCGTCGTCGTCGCCCTGTGGCCGTGTCTGGCCACTGCGGCTCCCGTCAAGGTGGAGGGCGGTCTCGTCCAGGGCGGCGCGACGGGCGGCCACACCGTCTACACGGGCGTCGCGTTCGCGGCGCCGCCGCTGGGTGAGCTGCGGTGGCGTCCGCCGCAGCCTCCGGCCGCGTGGAGTGGCGTGCGCCGTGCCGACAAGTACGCACCCGGCTGCCTGCCGTCGATGGGCGACGCGCCGCCGAGCGCGCGAGCGAGGACTGCCTGTACCTGAACGTCTGGACGCCCGCGACGACCACCTCGGACCGCCTGCCGGTGCTGGTCTGGATCTACGGTGGCGGTTTCAACGGAGGCTCGACGTCTGTCCCGGTCCACGACGGGGCGAGGCTGGCGCGGCGCGGCGTCGTGCTCGTCAGCATCGCCTATCGCGTCGGCGTGCTTGGCTTCTACGCGCACCCCGAACTGAGCGCCGAGTCGCCGCATCACGTCTCGGGCAACTACGGCCTGCTCGACATGATCGCGGGCCTGCAGTGGATCCAGCGCAACATCGCGGCGCTCGGCGGGGACCCGAAGAAGGTCACGATCTTCGGGGAGTCCGCCGGCGGCATCGCGGTCAGCATGCTCTGCGCGTCTCCCCTCGCGACGGGCGGCCTCACCGTCTACAAGGGCGTCGCGTTCGCGGCGCCGCCGCTGGGTGAGCTGCGGTGGCGTCCGCCGCAGCCTCCGGCCGCGTGGAGTGGCGTGCGCCGTGCCGACAAGTACGCACCCGGCTGCCTGCCGTCGATGGGCGACGCGCCGCCGAGCG
>JBGASI010000485.1:0-3849 GCA_044229815.1 Vicinamibacteria bacterium
CAAGGAAGCGGCCGAGCGCGCCAAGATCGAGCTGTCGACGACCCTCGAGACCGAGATCAACCTGCCCTTCGTCACCGCCGACGCCTCCGGCCCCAAGCACCTCAACCTGCGCCTCTCCCGCGCCAAGCTCGAGCAGCTGATCGGCGACCTGCTCGAGAAGTCGATGGGCCCCGTGCGCCAGTGCCTCAAGGACGCCGGCGTCGGTCCGGAGAAGATCGACGAGGTCGTGCTGGTGGGCGGTTCGACCCGCATCCCGAAGGTGCAGCAGCTCGTCAAGGAGTTCTTCGGCAAGGAGCCGCACAAGGGCGTCAACCCCGACGAGGTCGTCGCGGTCGGCGCCGCGATCCAGGCCGGCGTCCTCTCGGGCGAGGTGAAGGACCTGCTGCTGCTCGACGTCACGCCGCTCTCGCTCGACATCGAGACGCTCGGCGGGGTGATGACGGCACTGATCGAGCGCAACACCACGATCCCGACGCGCAAGAGCGAGGTGTTCTCGACCGCCTCGGACAGCCAGACCTCGGTCGAGATCCACGTGCTGCAGGGCGAGCGGCCGATGGCGGGCGACAACCGCACGCTCGGCAAGTTCCAGCTGGTGGGCATCCCGCCGGCGCCGCGCGGCGTGCCGCAGATCGAGGTCACCTTCGACATCGACGCCAACGGCATCGTGAACGTGACCGCCAAGGACCGCGCCACCGGCAAGAGCCAGGCGATCACGATCACCGCCTCCTCCGGCCTCGCCAAGGACGAGGTCGAGAAGATGGTGCACGACGCCCAGGCCCACTCGGAGGACGACAAGAAGCGCCGCGAGGAGACCGAGGCCCGCAACCAGGCCGACACGCTCGTCTACACGACCGAGAAGACCCTGGCCGAGAACAAGGAGAAGCTCCCCGCCGCCGACGTCGAGGCGGCCGAAAGGGCCCTCGAGGCGACGAAGAAGGCGCTCGCCGAGGGCGGCGCCGAGCCGATCCTCGCGGCTGTCGGCGAGCTCACGAAGGCGTCCCACAAGCTGGCCGAGGCGCTCTACCGCCAGGCGGCCGCGACGGACGGCCCGGCGGCCGGCACAGCGGAGCCGGCGGGCGACGCCGCGCCCGGCAAGGGCGATGGCGACGTGATCGACGCCGAGGTTGTCGACGAGAAGAAGTAGCCCATGGAGCTGTACGAGGCGCTCGGCGTGAGGCGCGCGGCCAGTGTCGCCGAGATCCGGCGGGCCTGGCAGCGGCTGTCGCGCGCCCTGCACCCGGCCCTCAACCCCGGCGACCCCGTGGCGGCCGACCGCTACCGCGAGGCCGTGGCGGCCTTCGAGGTGCTGTCCGACCCGCAGCGCCGCGCGGCCTACGATCGCGGCGAGCGGCCGGCGCCGAAGGTCGCACCGGTGGCGCAGGGCGGCTTCGAGGGCTTCGACTTCTCGGCGCGCGTGCGCGTCGAGACCGTGGGCTTCCGCGACATCTTCGACGAGGCGCTTCGGCCGCCCACGTCCGGCGAGGCGCTGCGCGGCGAGGACCTCGAGCAGGCGACCCGCGTCGACTTCGACGAGTCGATGAAGGGCGCCACGCGCCGCGTCGACCTGGTGCGCTTCGAGGCGTGCCCCCAGTGTCACGGGACCGGCGACGTCGCCTTCGGCCCGGTCGCCTGCCCGCGCTGCCAGGGCAGCGGCAGCGTGCGCGGCAGCCGGGGCCACATGATCTTCTCGCGTCCCTGCCGCGACTGCGACGGCACGGGCGAACTGCGGCGCACCACCTGCGCGCGCTGCGCCGGCGAGGGCCGCGCGCTCGCCAGCGAGTGGATCGAGCTGCGGATCCCGCCGGGCGTCGGCAACGGCAGCCGGGTCCGCCTGCCCGGCGCGGGCAACGCCGGCCGCCGCTGCGGGCCGCCCGGCGACCTCGTGCTCACGGTCGAGGTGGAGCCGCACCCCGTCTACCGGCGCGAGGGCGACGACCTCCACTGCCCCTTCCGGGTCGAGATGGTCGAGGCGGCGCTCGGCGGGCACGTGGAGGTCGTGACGCCGGACGGGCCGGTCACGATCGAGGTGCCGGCCGGCACCCAGGACGGGCAGCGCTTCCGCCTGCGCAAGCGCGGCGTGCCGCACCTGGGCGGCGAAGGGCGGGGCGACCTGTGGCTCGAGGCGCGCGTCCACGTCCCGGCGGTGACCGACGACCGGGGCCGCGTGCTGCTGCGCGAGCTCGCGGAGCGGCTCGCCGGGCAGGCCCGGCCGGGAAGGGAGCACGCCGAGCCGCAGGACGGCGGGGCTCGGAGGAGCTGAGATGCCACGCGGGCGACGGTCGGCGACCGAGGCGGCGAACACGGGACCGGGCGGCGGCGGCCGCTACTACATGATCAGCGTCGTCTCCAACGCCTACGGGATCCACCCGCAGACGCTGCGCCTCTACGAGCGCGAGGGACTGCTCAAGCCCTCGCGCACCGAGGGCAACACGCGCCTCTACTCGGAGGAGGACCTGCGCCAGCTCGAGGTGATCCTCAACCTCACGCGCGACCTCGGCGTGAACCTCGCCGGTGTCGAGATCGTGCTCAACATGCGCCGCCGCATGGAGCAGATGCAGACGGAGGTGAACGACTTCGTCGCCTGGGTGCGCCAGGAGCTGTCCCGCGCCGCGCAGGACGGCTGGCAGGAGCGCCTGCAGCAGGCCCTGGTCCGGCTGCCGCCCACCCCGCTCGTGCGCACGGGCGAAGCCGCGGCGGCGTCTGCGCCGTCCGGCGCGCCCGCCACGCTCGAGAGCGGCGAGCGGGACGGCTCGGGCAGACTATAATCGTCTTCGCCGGGGGACCATGGCCGCCAGCCGCAAGAGTCGAACGCCGAAGGCCCCTGCGGGCGACGGGGAGAAGCGCCCGCGCGAGCGCGCCTCCGTCGACACGCTCAACGTCTACATCCGCGACATCGCCCGCTTCAAGCAACTCAGCGCGGACGACGAGAAGGAGCTCGGCCGGCGCATCCAGCAGGGCGACCAGGAAGCGCTCAAGAAGCTGGTCGAGTCGAACCTGCGCTTCGTGGTCCACTACGCCAAGCGCTACCGGGGCCTAGGCATCGCCTACATGGACCTGATCCACGAGGGCAGCCTCGGCCTGATGGAGGCCGCCAAGCGTTTCGATCCCGAGCGCAACGTGAAGTTCATCTCCTACGCGGTGTGGTGGGTGCGCCAGGCGATCTTCCACTCGCTCTCCGAGCAGTCGCGCGTGTTCCGCCTGCCGCAGAAGCTGTCGGGCCAGGTGTCGCGGCTGTCGAACGCGCGCGAGAAGCTCAAGGCCGAGCTCGAGCGCATGCCGACCACCGAGGAGCTCGCCGAGCGCACTTCGCTCAGCACCAGCGAGGTCGAGCAGCTGCTGCTGGCTGCGGGCGACGACGTCTCGCTCTCGGCCGCGGTCGGCGACGAGGGCAACCTGGAGCTGGGCGATACGCTCGAGCAGGAGACGATTCCCTCGGCCGAGATCGAGCTGATCCGCAGCTCGTTCGAGAGCCGGATCCAGTCGATGGTGGGCGACCTCGACGAGAAGGAGCGCGAGGTGATCCGGCTGCGCTTCGGCCTCGACGGCGACGAGCCGAAGACGCTCCAGGAGATCGGCGAGGCGATGGGGCTCAGCCGCGAGCGGATCCGGCAGATCGAGAGCCGCGCCAAGGAGAAGCTGCGGCGCAGCCGCGAGGCGCAGGGCCTGCGGGGCTACCTGAACTAGGATGGGACGGGACGAGAAAGTGACGACTGCTGTCTGCGAGCGGTGCCAGGGCACCCGGTTCGAGATCGTGACGCGCGACGGGCGCGAGTTCGCCCAGGCGTGCGGCTGCCGGCGCACGGCCAA
The DNA here is from genome assembly GCA_044229815.1 of Vicinamibacteria bacterium. Taxonomy (GTDB): domain Bacteria; phylum Acidobacteriota; class Vicinamibacteria; order Fen-336; family Fen-336; genus DATBSL01. The sequence goes on from JBGASI010000485.1 coordinate 3,808, forward strand.
AGCCGCGGGCCCGGGCGACCCGCTCGGCGGCACCCGCGTGCC
>JBGASI010000486.1:0-3840 GCA_044229815.1 Vicinamibacteria bacterium
GTGGCGCTGCCGGCGCTGCTGCCGAAACAGCCGCCGCTGCGCGTGGCCGAGTTCGCCGTCGTGCTGCCCCGCGGCGGCGGCGGCTCGCCCGTCGCACGCAGCGAGCCTGCGCCTGCCCCGGTCGCGAAGCCCGCCCCGGCCGAACCGGCCGCGCCCGCGCCGCCGCCGCGCGTCCTCAAGGCGCCGACCGAGACGCCGCGGCCGAGCGCCCTGCCGCTGCCGGACTCGAGGCGCACGCTGCGGCGGCCGCCGGAGCCGGTCAACCCCGGGCGAGCCGCCGCGACGACGCTCAAGCCCCCGCCCGCGCCGGGCGGGACGCCGGCAGGACGCGGGACGGGCGGCGACACGCTCGGGATCGGGATCGGACCTCCCGGGCCCGGCGTCCCGGACGGCACGGACACCGGCGGCGACTGGTACCTGGCCGGCGTTCAGCAGAAGATCTGGATGGTCTGGAACCAGCAGATCAAGTCGGGCTTCGCGCAGCCGATCGGCGTCACGTTCACGATCCAGCCGAACGGCGCGGTCACCGACGTCAAGGTCACGCAGCCGAGCGGCACGTCGCTGCTCGACATGGCCGCGCAGCGCGCGGTATTCAACGCGGCGCCGTTCGGCCCGCTCCCGAGGGAATATGGCCAGAATCCCCGTACCATCCAGGCGCTCTTCCGGCCGACGTCGTAGGCTGCTGCGCGGCGCCGCGGCCGTCGTGGCGCTCGCCGCCGCCTCGTGGGCGCCGGCCGGCCCCGCGGCGGCGGCACAGGCGCCCGTCGAGCAGATCGTGATCGGCGGCGTGACGCCGCGGCTCGCGGTGCCGGACTGCGTCCCGCGCGGGGCGGGCGAGGCGAGCCAGGCGGCCTGCCGTACGATCACGCAGGTGCTGCGCAACGACCTGCGCTTCGAGGGGCTGTTCCAGTTCGTGCCCGACAGCCTGCTCTCCGCGATCCCGCCGCAGAACCCCGACGCCCCGAGCTTCGAGGACTGGAAGGGCATCGGCGCGAGCATCCTCGTGGTCACCCGCGCGGACGTCGCAGGCGGCGAGCTGACGGTCGAGGCGAAGGTCTACTTCGTCAACAACGGCTCCACCATGCTCACCCGCCGCTACTCGGGCAAGCCGGACAACCCGCGCGTCTTCGCCCACCAGGCTTCCGACGACATCATGACGCTCACCCAGTACAAGGGTGTCGCGCGCACCCGCATCGCGTTCGTCTCGGACCGCGACGCGGGCAAGGAGCGCAAGACGAAGGAGCTCTATATCGTCGACTACGACGGCTTCAACCCGCGTCGGGTGACGGTGAACGGCTCGCTCAACATCCTGCCCACCTGGAGCCCGGACGGCCAGGGCCTCGCGTACGTCTCCTGGCGCCAGGGCTCGCCGCTGCTCTACCTCGCCCGCATCTTCGAGGGCCGCAGCGTGCCCAACCTCAGCGGCGAGCGCGGCGGCAGCCAGGCCTTCGCGCCCGCGTTCAGCCCGGACGGGAAGTCGATCGCCTTCTCGAGCACGCGCTCGGGCAACTCCGACATCTGGGTGGCGAACGCGGACGGCGGCGGGGCGAGGCGGCTGACGACCACGCAGGCCTCCGACACCGCGCCCTGCTGGAGCCCGACCGGCCAGGAGATCGCGTTCACCTCCAACCGCGCCGGTTCGCCGCAGATCTGGGTGATGGACGCCGAGGGCCTCAACGTGCGCCGGCTCACGACGGTCGGCAACTACAACGACGCCTGCGCGTGGAACCCGTCGAAGCAGTACAGCGAGATCGCCTACACGTCCCGCCTCGAGGGCGGGCAGTTCGACATCGCCGTGCTCGACCTCGCGAACCGGGGACAGGTGCGGCAGATCACCCAGGCTCGCGGCTCGTGCGAGGTGCCGTCCTGGGCGCCGAACGGGCGCCACCTCGCCTTCTCCTGCAACCGCGGCGGCCGCTGGGAGATCACGATCTCCGACAGGGACGGCCGCTCGCTGCAGTCGCTCGCCACCGGGCCGGGCAACAACGTCCAGCCCGACTGGGGCCCCTGACCGAAACCGCCCAGGAGGACGCATGACGAACCGCCACGACCGCATCCTCGCGAGCGCCGCCGCGCTCGCCCTCGTGCTCGCGCTCGCCGCCTGCCACGGCGGCAAGCGTCCGCCGGTGCTGGCCGGCGCGCCGGGCGGCGCCCCGCCGCCCCCCGTCGAGACCGACACCCAGCCGGAGCGCACCGTCGACGCGGGACCCGACGTGCAGGCGATCGAGCGCGAGGGCGCCTCCGGCAGCGACCTCGCCGACACCGGCAGCCTGAGTGGGACCGGCGAGGGCGGCCCGCTCGAGGACGTGCGCTTCGACTACGACTCCTCGGCGCTGAGCGACGCTGCTCGCGCCACGCTCGAGAAGCACGCGCTGTGGCTGCAGGGGCACCGGGACACGAAGGTGACGATCGAGGGCCACTGCGACGAGCGCGGCACCGTCGAGTACAACCTCGCGCTCGGCGAGCAGCGGGCCCGCGCGGCCCGCGACTACCTCGCGAGCCTCGGCGTCGCCGGCGAGCGCCTGCGGGCGGTGTCCTACGGCAAGGAGCGGCCGCTCGACCCGGACCCGAGCGAGGCCGCCTACGCCCGGAACCGGCGTGCCCACTTCGCGGTCTCCCGCTGAGCGCCGCGCGCCGCTGCTATGATGGTCCGCCCGCTCGGGGGCAGCACGCCCTGGAGGTGATCGTGATCCGCAACAAGGCCGCGGTCGTCGCGTGTCTCGCGGCGGCGTGGCTCGCAGCCGCGCCTGCCGGAGCCGCCAACAAGGACATGGAACGGCTGGCCCTGCAGGTCGCCACCCTGCAGAGCCAGCTCGCGGACGTGCAGCGCGCGGCGGAGGACGGCCGTCGCGAGGTGCGCCGCCTCACCGAGCTGCTGGCCGAGCAGAACGCCCTGCTCCAGAAGCTGGCCGGCGACCGCCGCCAGCAGGACGAGGCGTCGGCGGCGGGCTTCAAGGACCTCAACGACCGCATCTCCGAGCTCGGCGAGGCGATCCAGGGGCTGAAGGCCGCCGGCCTGGTCGCCATGCCGCCGGCAGGGCCGCCGCCCGCGACGGCCGGCGGCGCAAACCCCTCGCCGGGGGGAACCGGAGCCGGAGGAACGGACAACACCGCAGGCTCCGCCCCCCCGCCTGCGCCCTCGGTGCCGCCCCCGGCGCCCCGCGAGCTCTACAGCCAGGCCTACGCCGACTACGCTCGCGGCAACTTCGACCTCGCGATCCAGGGTTTCGGCGAGTACATCCGGAACTACCCGGGCACCGACTTCACCGACAATGCCCAGTACTGGATCGGCGAGTGTCTCTACTCGAAGAAGATGTACGCCGAGGGCATCGACGCCTGGAACGTGCTGTTCCGGGACTACCCGTCGAGCGACAAGCTGCCGGATGCCCGCGTGAAGAAGGGCATGGCGCTCGAGCGACTCGGCCGGCGCAGCCAGGCCCTCGTCGAGTACCGCTACGTCGTCGACCGCTTCCCGAACTCGCAGGCCGCCCGCCTCGCGCGCGAGCGGCTCAACCCCTGAGGAGCGAAGAAAGAGCATGGCCTCTCTCAACAAGGTGATCCTGATCGGGAACCTCGGCCGGGATCCCGAGATCCGGTACACGCAGTCCGGCGAGCCCATCGCGAACTTCACGCTCGCGACCAACGAAGTCTGGAACGACAAGAGCGGGCAGAAGCAGGAGCGCACGGAGTGGCACCGGGTCGAGGTCTTCGGCAAGACCGCCCAGATCGTGCGCGACTACCTCACCAAGGGCCGCCAGGTCTACCTCGAAGGGCAGATCCGCTACGAGGAGTGGACCGACAAGGACGGCAACAAGCGCAACACCACGCGCATCCGCGTGA
>JBGASI010000487.1:0-3839 GCA_044229815.1 Vicinamibacteria bacterium
ATCGTCGTGGCGCTCCCGCGGCGCGGCGGCGCTCCGGCGGGGCCGGGCGCCGCGGCCAGCCCGGCGGCGGTGCTGGCGGCCTGGTCGCCGCTGCCTCCCGCGGAGGAGGACACGGCGTTGCCGGCGCTCGAGGGGTTCGTCGTGGCCGACGGCGGGGCGACGGCGTGGGACGAGGGCCGCGGCCTCGGCGCGTTCGAGGCGGGCTTGAGCGAAGAGGAGTGGCAGGCGCTCGCGGAGAGGCTCGGCCAGTCCAAGGGGGGTGAGCTGTGACCTGCCGTTTGCCGCGTGCCTTGCTCGCAGCCTGCCTGTTGGCGGGGGCGCCGCTGCTGGCCCAGGAGCCGCCGCCCGGCCCGCGCCGGCCGGACCCGCGGCGCGAGGAGGCGTTCCGGATGGTCGACGCCTACGTCGTCAGCAACCTGCAGGAGAGCCTGGGGCTCAGCGACGAGGCCTTCGTGAAGGTGTTGCCGCTCGTCAAGAAGCTGCAGACGAGCCGCCGGGAGCACCTGCTGAGCCGGTCCCACCTGCTGCGCGAGCTGCGGAGAGAGCTGGCGTCCGGCACCGCCACCGAGGCGGAGGTGCGCGAGACGCTGCGGCAGCTGAAGGAGGTCGAGACCGGTGGCAGCGAGCGCGTGCGGCTCGGCATGAGCGACCTCGACGCCGCGCTGAGCCCGCTGCAGCAGGCCAAGTTCCGGCTGCTGGAGCTCGAGGTCGAACAGCGCATGCGCGAGCTGATGGGCCGCGCGAGGCCGCGGGTCGGCGGGCGCGGCCAGCGCGAGTAGCGCTCCGGGCGACAGGCGTGGCGCACGCTTGCCGCGGTCGGGAGCCGCTCCTATACTCACCGCCTATGGCCAGCAGCAAGAAGAAGACAGGCGCCAGGTCGCAGGCTGGCGCGGCAGGCCGGACGCGCCGGACCCCGCCACCTCCCGCCGCAGCGAAGAGCGCCGCGAAGCCGGCGGCGCGCACGGCCGGTCAGGCGAAGGCGGCACCGGCCGCCAGGCCGTCCGGCGCCACGCGCAAGACCGCGCGGAAGGCCGTCGACAAGCCGGCCGCCAGGTCGGCACGGGTCGCCGCACGCAAGCCGGCCGCGCCGCAGAAGGCGAAGGCCGCTGCGCCGAAGACGGTGGCCGCTGCGCCGAAGGCGAAGGCCGCGCCGCCGAAGACGGCCCCCGCGCCCGCGCGGGGTCGTTCCGTGAAGGCGTCGGCCGCTGCGGCCGTCGCGCCCCCGAAGGCGAAGCGATCGCCCCGCCGTGGCTCCGCGGCCGCGCGGGCCCGCTCCGCCGTCGACGCGGGCCCGGGGGCCGTGCCCGGGCTGAGCGAGGAGGACCAGATCCGCGCGGCGAAGTTCCTGCCGCGCGAGCTGCCGAAGCGGCTGTTCGAGGAGGAGCGCTTCCTGTTCCCGGAGACGTACGGGGTCAATCGCGTGCGGCTGCTCGTGCGCGACCCCGAGTGGATCTTCGCGTACTGGGACGTGAGCCCGGCGGCGATGCGGGAGCTCGGGCGCAGCGTCGGCGAGCGCGCGCTTGCGTTGTCGCGCCTCACCCTCAGGGTGGTCGACCCGGTCGGCGGGGGATCGACGGACATCCTCCTGCCCGCGGGCGCCCGCTGGTGGTACGTGCGCACCGACGCGGCGCGCCGGACGTATCGCGCCGAGCTCGGCGTGACGCTGCCCTCGGGCGAGTTCCGCTCCCTGGCCGAGAGCAACACGGTGGTGACGCCCCGGGTCGGACCCTCCGCCGTGCGGGCCAGGCGGCGCGTCAGCTATCCCGAGGCGGGAGCGATCCCCCTGGCGGCCGCGATCGAGGCGGGCGAGCAGGAGCGCGCGACCGACGTCGCGCACGAGCCGTGGGTGGCCGCCTCCGTCGACGGGGCGGCTGCGCCGGCCCAGCCGGGAGCCGCCCCTGCGGGCGAGGAGCCGCGCAAGGGCGGGGCGAGCGACGCGTTCCGTCCCGGCGGGGCGAGCGACACCTTCCGCCCGGGCGCCAGCGACGGTTTCAGGCGGTAGCGGCCGATGCCGGTCGGCTACTGGTGCCCGGTCCTCCACGCGCACCTGCCCTACGTGCGCCACCCCGAGTACCCCTCGTTCCTCGAGGAGGACTGGTTCTTCGAGGCGCTGACGGAGACCTACGTCCCGATCGTGCGCGTGCTGGACGGCCTGCTGCGCGACGGCGTCGAGTACCGCCTGACGATGACGCTGTCGCCGCCGCTGGTCTCGATGATGACAGACGAGCTGCTGGTGGAGCGCTACAACCGGCACATCGACGGCCTCGTCGAGCTCGCGCGCCGCGAGGTCGAGCGCACGAAGCGCTGGCAGCCGCACCTCAACGAGCTCGCCTGGTTCTACCTGCACGAGCTCTCCGACGTGCGGCGCATCTTCCGCGACCAGTACGGCTCCGACATCGTGGCCGCCTTCCGCAAGCACCGCGACTCCGGCAAGCTCGAGATCATCACCTGCGGGGCGACGCACGGCTTCTTCCCGCTGATGGACCCCGTGCCGCAGGCGGTGCGCGCGCAGGTGCAGGTGGCCGCGCAGCACTACCGCAAGCACTTCCAGCGCGACCCCACGGGCATCTGGCTGCCCGAGTGCGGCTACCTGCCGGGCCACGAGGTCTACCTGCGCGAGGCGGGCATCCGCTTCGCCTTCCTCGAGTCGCACGGCCTGACGGACGCCTACCCGCGGCCGAGCTACGGCGTGCACGCGCCGATCCTCTCGCCGGGGGGCGTCGCGTTCTTCGCGCGCGACATGGAGTCCTCGCGCCAGGTCTGGAGCTCGGAGTCGGGCTACCCGGGCGACTTCGACTACCGCGAGTTCTACAAGGACGTGGGCTGGGAGCTGCCGCTCGGCGACCTCGAGGACTTCCTGCCCGACGGGCAGCGCAAGAACCTCGGCATCAAGTACTACCGCGTCACGGGCCGCGGCACCGACCTCGGCGCCAAGCAGCCGTACGTGCGCGCCTGGGCGATGGAGAAGGCGGCGAGCCACGCGGCCAACTTCCTGCAGAACCGGGTCAAGCAGGTCGAGCACCTGGCCGGTGTCTATCGGCGGGCCCCGATCGTCGTGAGCCCCTACGACGCGGAGTTGTTCGGCCACTGGTGGTACGAGGGGCCGCAGTTCCTCGACTTCCTGTTCCGCAAGATGCACTTCGACCAGGACGTGGTGAAGCCGACGACGCCCTCGGAGCACCTGGCGCGCTTCCCGGAGCTCGAGGTCTGCCAGCCGCCGATGTGCACCTGGGGCGCCGAGGGCTACGCGGAGGTCTGGCTCAACGCCTCGAACGACTGGATCTACCCGCACCTCGACATGGCCGCCGAGCGGATGGTCGAGCTGGCGCGCCGTCACGAGCACCCGAACGGCGTCGAGTGGCGCGCTCTCAACCAGGCGGCGCGCGAGCTGCTGCTCGCTCAGTCGTCCGACTGGGCGTTCATCATGAAGACGAACACGACGGTCGAGTACGCCAAGAAGCGCACCCGCGACCACATCGCCCGTTTCGACTACCTCTACCGAGGGCTCACGCAGCAGACGCCGCTCGAGGAGGCGATCCTGCGCGAGTTCGAGGAGCGCGACAACGTGTTCCCGGAGATCGACTACCGCGTCTACCGATAGGACGGCCCGTCCGCCGCGCGCCACGCTGCGTCAGGCGGCCGTCTCCGGGAGCTGGTACCCGGACACGGCGGGCGGGATCGTGCGCGAGGTGGAGGGGCACCTCGCGGCCGCCGGCGCCGTCCGTGTCGCGGGGCGCCTGGTCGCCCTAGTCTCGCCCCACGCCGGCATGCGCTTCTCCGGGACCGTCGCGGCCTTCGGCTACTCGCTGCTGAGGGGCCGGGCGGCGCTCAGCTTCGTG
>JBGASI010000488.1:0-3832 GCA_044229815.1 Vicinamibacteria bacterium
GTCGGGCTCGACCACGTCGAGGAGGTGGTGCGGCACGGCGCGGCGCTCCGCGAGGCTCGCCTTCGCGCTGCCGACGTCGAGCCCGCGGTAGACCTGGAGGCTGTCGCACGAGACGATCTCGCCGCCGTGCTCCAGCGCCAGGCGCAGCGCCAGGGCGCTCTTGCCGGAGGCGGTGGGCCCGACGATCGCTACGAGGGGAGGGAGAGGAGCCGCCACAGGACCAGCAGCAGCAGGGCGGAGAGCAGCAGCAGCGCGCCGCGCACCTGCTGCGGCGTCGGGGTGCTCACCGCGGCGGGCGCAGCTCGCGCACGATCGCCGTCTCGTGGTCGGCGCCGAGCGTCCGCTTCACGGCCAGCAGCTCCGAGTAGAGCAACTCGTTCAGCGCGTCGACGAGCGCCGTGCGGCGCTTCTCCTCCGCGAGCCGGCCCAGGTTGCGCTCCACGGCGGCCTCGTCGAGCGAACCGTCCTTGCGCAGCGCGACGCCCGCCAGTACGTCGCCCCGGGCCTCGCGCACGTTGTTGAGATACTTCGCCAGCACGTTCTCGGCGATCGGGCCCACCTCGCGCACCATGTACGCGAAGACGTGGCGGTACATGCGGTTGAAGGAGTCGAGCAGCGAAAGCGTCGAGTCCTCCGGCACGAAGTCCTGGTCGAGCGCGCGGACCTTGCGGCCGATCCCCCGCACGATGCCGGTGCACAGGAAGGCGTAGAGGGCCTTGAGCGACTGCCCCTCCCCCGCCTCGCTCTCGTGGCAGATCTCCATCACCGTGCGCTCGCCGTCCACCAGGGACAGCACGTGCTGCTCCCAGGGGTGCAGCAGGCCCGTGGCCGGCGCCTCGGCGCGCCCGAGCACGAGGTGCGGGTCGGGGTGGCGGGCCCGGATCGCGCCGCCGGCGTCCATGCGCCGGACGCCCTCGATCACGAGGCTCGTCACGTCGAGGTCGACGGTGATCCGTTCCCGCTCCGGGAGCACCGACTCCTCGAAGTGGAAAGCACCCTCGTCCCACTGGAAGACGCTGAAGACGATCTCGCGCACCTGCGCCTGGACGCCCGCCCACAGCTCGTCGGGCGAGAGCGCCCCGGCCTCCACCAGCGCCCGGCCCTGCCGGCGGCCCAGCGCCAGCGCCCGCAGCGAGGCCTCGTTCTGGTCCGGCTGGATCTTGCCCTCCCGCAGCAGCACCTCGCCCAGGCGGTCGTTCGGCAGGTTGCTCGTCGCGAAGACGACGCGCCCGGCCTTCAGGTAGAGCGCCTTGCGCGCGCCGCCGGCGGTGAGCGACAGGATGCCCGTGGCCGTGCGGCCCTTGAGTTCCCGGAGCAGCTCGGGCAGCGCGATGCGGGCCAGCGTGCCGCGCAGGCCACCCGGCACGGTGAACGGGTCGAGACGGTCCGAGGCTGGCGAGCTCATGTCGTGTGGCGGGGCGCCGGGCTGGGATTCTAGCTCACTTCGTCGCCCCGGGCGCGCCGTCGCCGCTGGTCGGCTCACGAGCCCTGCGGGCCTTCGTTGTACAGGAAGGTGACGTTGATCGTGACGCGCGGCGGCGCGTAGTCGTCCGGCAGCGGGAGAAAGCGGCTGCTGGTGAGCGCGTTCGTCGCCGCACGGTCGAGCGACGCCGTGCCGGAGGACTTGAGCAGGCGGATCGAGGACATCGTGCCGTCTCGCTCGACGGTGAACTCGATGTCGACGTGCCCGCGGAAGCCGAGGAACACCGCCTGCGGCACGATCCAGTTGCGGTAGGCCTCGTCCTTGAAGCGCTGGATCCACAGCGTGAAGTCGGCGCCCTGCGGGTCGAAGTACAGCCCCCCCAGGTCCTTCCCGGTGCCGGTCGGGATGCCCAGCTGCGCGTCCTGTCGCAGGCGCCGGGCCATCTGGTCGATGGCGGCCCGCGCCGAGCGGTCGATCGAGGTGCCCGTGCGATCCTGGTCGTTCTCACCAGGAATGCTTCGCGTCTCCGGGCGCCCCTCCCTGCCCCGACGCCCTTCGTCGCCCGACGGTGCGGCGCCGAGCAGGCCGGGGGGCAGGCGCAGTCCTTCGCGCCCGACGACCTCCGACCGCGCCTCTCGGGCAGCCGACGGCTCGGGCGCGGGGGGACTTGCCGGCCGGGGTGCCGGGGGCGGCGGCGGGGCGGGCGTCGGCCGCTGCGGGTCCGGGACGCCCTTGGCGACCTTCGTCAGGTCCTGGTCGCGTTCGAGCATCATGGGCCCCTTCCTGCGCAACTCGCTCGGTGGACCGACGCTGATGCGGTCCTTCCCCTGCGGCGCCGGTGGGGGCGGCGTCGGGACCGGCCGCGCCTGCGCCACGGCATTCGGGGGCGGTGTCGGCCGGGCCGCGCGCGGCGCGAGCGGGATGATCTGCTTGAGGACCGAGTTCGGGGGCAGGAACACGCGGTCCTTGCGCTCGAGCGTCGCGGGGTCCACGTCCTCAACCTTGCGCGGGGACACCGGCGGGTGCGCGATGAGGATCATCAGCAGGGTCAGGTGGACGGCGGCTGAGACGAGAAAGCCCTGCCTCTGGTCGAACCTCTGCACACTACTCCCCGGGAGTTCCCAAGACGGAACGGCGACCGTAGCACGCGGGCGGACGCCCGATCAAGTAACCCATTTCGGCTGCGCCACTTCCCGGTCAGAGCCTACATCAGGCGGGCCTGCCTCGAACGTCAACTGATGTGGCGTAGCGTTAACTGCCGGGCGGTCCGCTCAGGCCCCGGCCGCCATCCGCCCGAGGATCGCGTGGGCGAGCGCCAGCGCCCGGCGGCCGTCCGCGCCCGAGACGACGGGCGTCGCGCGCGTGCGCACGGCCGCGAGAAACGCCGCGATCTGCAGGCGCAGCGGCTCCTCGTCGGGTGCGCCGCGCTTCTCGGAGGCGATCTGCGGCCGCCCGGTCCCGTCCGCCTCGAGGCGGTAGACCTGCGCCTCGCGGGCCGAGAAGTCGACGGAGACGTACGTGCGCGGGGCGAAGACGCGGAACTTGCGCACCTTCTCGACCGAGACCCGGCTCGCCGTGAGGTTCGCGATCAGGCCGGAGGCGAAGCGCAGGCGCGCGTTCGCGATGTCGACCCTGGGCGTCAGGACCGGTACGCCCACAGCGTCGATCTGCACGGGCTCGCTGCCGTCGAGCGCCAGCACGATGTCGAGGTCGTGGATCATCAGGTCGAGCACCACGTCCACGTCGAGGCTGCGCGCCGAGAAGGAGCCGAGCCGGTGCACCTCGACGAAACGCGCGCCCTTCCCCGCCTCGAGCAGCACTCCGGTCGCGGGGTTGAAGCGCTCGATGTGCCCGGCCTGCAGCAGCGCGCCGCGCGCGGCGGCCAGCGCCACGAGGTCGTCCGCCTCGGCGAGCGTCGCCGTGATCGGCTTCTCGACCAGCACGTCGCGCCCCAGCTCGAGTGCGAGCCGGGCGACCGCGTGGTGGCTCACCGTCGGCACCGCCACCGAGACCGCGTCCACCTCGGCCAGCAGCGACGCCGCGTCGGCGAACACCGTGCAGCCGTGCCGTGCGGCCACCTCGGCGGCCCGGCCGGGGTCGGCGTCGTGCACCCCGACCAGCCGGGCCCCGGGCAGGTCCGCCCAGACCCTCGCGTGGTGCTGCCCCAGCGCCCCGACTCCGATCACGCCCGCGCGCAGCACGCCCTCAGCCATGGCTCGTCCCCTCGCCTTCCCCCGGTGTCATGCCCCAGACGGCGATCCCGAGCGCCTCGGCCCGCGCCAGGAAACCCGCCCGCTCGATCAGCAGCGTCTTGCCGGCGTCGAGCGCCAGCACGCGCGCGCCGGCCTGCTCCATCGCGTCGAGGGTGCCGGGCCCGACCACCGGCACGTCGAAGCGCATGTCCTGGCG
>JBGASI010000489.1:0-3819 GCA_044229815.1 Vicinamibacteria bacterium
GAGGTGCCGCGCGCCGCTGCGCCGGTGCAGCGCCTTCAGCTCCGCGTGCGGCACCGCCTCGCGCAGCTCGCGCTTGAAGGCCTCGACGTGCTTCCCGTAGTGGTGCGACTTCATTCCGACCATGATCGCAAAGGCCGCCCGGGCGCCCCGGGCGGCCTTCGACCGATCACGTCCCGCGCCGGGCCCGCCGGCGCCTACCGCCGCCGGTCGTCGTCGCGGTAGCGCTCGTCGTCGCGCCGGTCCCAGCGTTCCCGGTCCCGGTAGCGCCCGCCGGGGCGCGAGGCCGCGTAGGCCCGCCGATAGCCGGCCGCGAAGCCGCGCCGGTAGCCCGCGGCGTACTCCCAGCGCGGGCCCATCCAGCGCCGGTAGCCGTTGTCGGCGTCGCGGAAGTCGTCGTCGCGCCAGAAGCGGGCGTCGCGCCGGTTGCGCCCGTCGCGGTGACCCTCCTCGGAGCCCTCGCGCCAGCCGCGGTCGTAGCCGTAACGCGCGGCCTGGCCGCCACGCTCCTCGTAGCGGGGGCCGCGGCCGTGGTCTCCGCCGATCACCACGCCAATGCCCCAGCCGGCGTTCGCTTCCACCGGAAGCGTTGCCCACGCGGCCGCCGCCAGCACGCCTGCCATCGCGAGTCGCTTCATATCAACCTCCCGCCCTCTCCGGGCCCGTCTGCGGTCCTTCCATAGCAACCGCCGTGCCGCGCGGTCGCGGGCGAAAACCCCCACGCGCACAACGGGTTGCGTTTTGGCGGCCCCTTGCGGCGACCTCCGGAGAGGACAAGGGCGCGTCGCGGCCGGCGGGCGGCTATACTCCGGAACGCGCACCAGGCCCGCGTGCCGCGGGCGGACGGAGGCATGATGAGCGACGGCCTCTACCTCGGCCGGCAGGTCGATCCGAAGACGGGCGCGCCCGGCGCGCGGCTCGCGCTCGACGCGAACGACCTCCTCACCCACGGCCTGATCGTCGGCATGACCGGTTCCGGCAAGACCGGGCTCGCGATCGTGCTGATCGAGGAGGTCCTGCGCCAGGGCATCCCCGTGCTCGCGATCGACCCCAAGGGCGACCTCGCGAACCTGCTGCTGCTCTTCGACGGCCTCGACGCGCCGGCGTTCGAGCCGTGGGTCGACGCCGAGGCCGCGCGGCGGGCCGGGAAGGACGTGAAGCAGGCCGCCGCCGACGCGGCCGCCGCATGGACGAAGGGCCTCGCGCAGTGGGAGCTCTCGGCGGCCGACGTCGCCGCGCTGCGCCGCAACCACGAGGCGGTCGTCTACACACCGGGCTCGAGCGCCGGCGTGCCGCTCAACGTGTTGCAGTCGCTCGAGGCGCCGGCGCAGCCGTTCGACGACGCCGCCGAGGACCTGCGCGACGAGATCCAGTCGATCGTCGCGGGCCTGCTCGGCCTCGTGCGCATCGACGCCGACCCGCTGCAGTCGCCGCCGGCGGTGTTCCTCGCGAACCTCGTCGAGCAGGCCTGGCGCGCGGGCAAGGGCCTCACGCTCGAGACGCTGCTCGCGCAGATCGCCGACCCGCCGTTCGAGAAGATCGGCGCGCTGCCGCTCGAGACGGCCTTCCCGCGCAAGGAGCGCCAGGGCCTCGTGCTGGCGCTCAACAACCTGCTGGCCTCGCCCTCGTTCGAGGCCTGGAGGAAAGGCGAGCCGCTCGACGTCGGCCGCATGCTGCACGCGGCGGACGGGCGGCCACGGCTGTCGATCGTCTCGATCGCGCACCTCTCGGACGAGGAGCGGCTGTTCGTGGTGGCGCTGCTGCTCGACAAGGTGAAGACCTGGATGCGGCGCCAGGGCGGCACCACGCAGCTGCGCGCCCTCGTCTACATGGACGAGGTGTTCGGCTTCTTCCCGCCGCACCCGGCGAATCCGCCGACCAAGCGGCCCCTGCTCACGCTGCTCAAGCAGGCGCGCGCGCAGGGTGTCGGCGTCGTGCTGGCGACGCAGAACCCGGTCGACCTCGACTACAAGGGCCTCGCGAACATGGGCACCTGGCTGGTCGGCACGCTGCAGACGCAGCAGGACCGCGACCGGCTCAAGGGCGGTCTGCAGGGCGCCGGGCTCGAGGGCTCGGCGGTCGACGGCCTGCTCGCTGCCACCAGGAAGCGCGTGTTCCTGCTCCACGACGTGCACCGCCCGGCCCCGACGCTCGTCGAGTCGCGCTGGGCGATGTCCTACCTGCGTGGCCCGCTGACCCGCGAGGAGATCTCGCGCCTGATGAAGGCGAGCCCCGCCGCAGCGGCCGCCGCCCCCGCCGCCGCCGCCAGCGTGGCGACGGGCGCCCCGCTGCTGCCGGCGCCCTTCCGCGCGCTCTACCTCGCCAGGCGCGGTGCGCAGATCGCCTCGCCCCACCTGTTCGTGAAGTTCTCGGTGCGCTACAAGGGGGCCGACGAGCAGGTCGCTGCGCGCGCCTGGCCGCTCGGCGGCGCGACGGCCGAGGACGCCCTCGAGGCCGAGCCGTTCGACGTCGACGAGGCGGCGCTCGTCGGCGAGGCGCCCGAGGGGCTGCGCTATCTCGACCCGCCCGCCTGGCTCGCCAGCGGGGGGGCGAAGGCGGTCGAGAAGGCGCTGCGCCAGCGGCTCGACGACAAGCTGGTCGTGAAGGTGCTGCGCGACCCGGTGACGAAGCTCGTCTCGCTGCCCGGCGAGGACCCGGTGGCGTTCGCGGCCCGTGTCGGCGCGGCGGGAGGCGGGGCGAGCGCCGAGAAGCTGCGGCCGAAGCTCGAGAAGAAGCGCGGCGAGCTGGCGCAGCGCGAGCAGGAGGTGGCCGGGCGCAAGCAGGAGAAGTGGCTCGCGCTCGGCACGGCGGTGCTGAAGAACATCGGCCTGTTCACCGGGCGCAAGCGCAGCGTCAGCGTTTCCGGCGTCGGCTCCGTGCTCACGAAGAACCGGATGGAGGGCACGGCCGAAGCGCGGCTCGAGGCGCTGCGCGCCGAGGTGGCGGACCTCGAGCGGCAGCTGGCCGAGCACTCCGAGCTGGACCCCGCGCGGCTCGTCGAGGAGTCGCTGGCGCCGGTCCGCGGCGGCGTCGAGCCCCTGCGCTACGAGATCGTCTGGGTCTACTAGCGGGGCGACCATGAACGACCAGTACCTCATCCACCTGCCCGACGGGACGGAGTACGGCCCCGTCGACCACGCCGCGCTCCTGACCTGGCGCGCCGAGGGTCGGCTTCCCGAGGGCACGCTCGTCTGGCCCGACGGTGCGCCCGAGTGGCTCAGCGTCGAGGAGGCCCTGGCGCCGCAGCTCGTCGTGGCCCCGGGCCCCGCGCCGGTGGCCGCGGCCGAGCCGCGACCCCACTCGCCCCGCCCGGCCGCGGCGCCGCTGCCGGACACCGAGCGGCCCGACACGCGCCCGGCCGCCCCGGCGCCGAAGGCCGAGCGCCCGCAAGCCCATCCGCCCCACCCGCCGCACGTGCCGCACGCGCAGCCTCCGCGCGGCCCCGCCGGTTCTCCGCGCCTGCTCTTCGCGGCGGGCGGGGTGCTCGTGCTGCTGGCGGGCCTCGTCGCGCTGTGGGTCCTCGCGCGGCCCTGGCTCGAGAAGCGGCGGGCGATCGCCGCCGTCGAGCGTCACGCGACGGCGGACCGCCGGGTCGAGGACCGCGAGGCCGGCCTCGTCGTCGCGCTGCCGCCCGGCTGGCTCGCGCTGCGCAAGGACAGCCCCCTGGTCGAGGCGCCGCAGGCGCGTGTCGCGCTCGCGCAGCCGACGCTGGGCGCCTTCGCGACCGTGACGGTGGCGCCGCTGCCGCGCGTCATGGACGCGCTCGACGCGCACCTCGACGACTGGCTGCAGGCGCGCCTGCCGCGCCAGCCGTCGACGAAG
>JBGASI010000490.1:0-3814 GCA_044229815.1 Vicinamibacteria bacterium
GCGGCCGCGGGCGGTCGCGTACTCGCCGCCCGGGTCGCCGTAGGACGCCACGCGGCGCCCGCCTTCGTTCTGCACGATCACCCCGCCGAAGGCGGAGTGCAGTGCCCGCAGCGGCAGCGGTCCCGAGGATGCCATCCCCCGAGTCTACCCGAGCCGCGGCGGGGCGCCGCCGTGCACGCGGGCCGCCGAAGGGGCTAGAATGCCAAGTTGTCTGAAACGTCGAGGGGAGCGGAAATCTTGAAGATCACGGTGAGGAACGACGGCCCGCTGCGCGTCGAGGGCGAGGCGATCGCCATCGTCGACCAGGACGGGAAGACGTGGGGCCTCGCGGGCCGCACGGTGGTGTCGCTGTGCCGCTGCGGCGAGTCGGCCAACAAGCCGTTCTGCGACGGCGCGCACAACCGCGCCGGCTTCCGCTCGAGCTGCGAGGCGTCCGAGCTGCCGGCCCCGAAGCCCAAGGCCTGAGGCGGGAATGACCATGACGCGACTCCGCTGTGCCGCCCTCGCGCTCGTCCTGGCCGGCGTGCTGCCCTCCTGCAACGGCACCGGCACCCCCACGATCCCCGACGTCACGAACGCCGTGCTCAGCGTGACGGTCGACCCGACGCCGGTCGCCGGCACCCAGAACCCGCTGACCTTCCAGGTCAGCGCCGCCTACAAGATCAACATCAAGGAGACCAACGGCCTCGGCGGCGAGTTCCAGTTCGTCTCCGCCTCGATCTACGACCCGGCGAGCGGCGGCCAGGTGGCGCTGCAGTACTACGACGCCGCGGACCTGACGGTGTTCGTCGGCCAGAAGCGGATCGAGCCGCTCGGCGAGCTGGTCGTCTCGCAGACGCTGAACTACACCCTGCCCGACTACTCGAAGCCGGCGAACATGGTCGTCACCGTGCAGATGAAGGACGACCGCGCGAACCTGATCATGCGCTCGCTGCTCGTCAAGATCGAGTAGCCCTTGTCCGAGCGCCTCGCCGGCATCCTGCTCCACCCGACGTCGCTGCCCGGGCCGTACGGGATCGGCGACCTCGGCCCCGCGACGACGGCCTTCCTCGACTTCCTGGCCGCCACCGGCCAGCGGCTGTGGCAGGTGCTGCCGCTCGGGCCGACCGGCTACGGCGACTCGCCGTACCAGTGCTTCTCGGCCTTCGCCGGCAACCCGCTGCTCGTCAGCCTGGACCGGCTGCGCGAGGAGGGGCTCGTCAGCGCCGCCGACCTCGCGAAGCGGCCCGCCTTCCCCGAGCGCGAGGTGGACTTCGGCCCGGTGATCGAGTGGAAGCGCCCGCTGCTGGCGAAGGCGTTCGCCGCGTTCGAGAAGAAGGCCGATCCCGCGCGCCGCGCCGCGTTCGAGGCCTTCCGGGCCGCGCAGGGCGCCTGGCTGCCGGACTTCGGCCTCTTCATGGCGCTCAAGCGCGCGAACGGCGGCGCCGCCTGGACGAGCTGGGACCGCGCGCTCATCGACCGCGAGCCCGGCGCGCTCGAGGCCGCCCGCCGCGAGCTCGCCCGCGACGTGAGCGAGGTCGAGTTCACGCAGTGGCTGTTCTTCGAGCAGTGGGCCGCCGTGCGCGAGCAGGCCGCGACCCGCGGCATCGAGGTGATGGGCGACATCCCGATCTTCGTCGCCCACGACAGCGCCGACGTCTGGGCCCACCCCGAGATCTTCCACCTCGCCGCCGACGGCCGGCCCTCGTTCCAGGCCGGCGTCCCGCCCGACTACTTCAGCGCCACCGGCCAGCTCTGGGGCAACCCGCTCTACCGCTGGGACGCGCTCGCGCGCACCGGCTACGCCTGGTGGCTCGACCGCTTCCGCGCCGTGCTCGCGCTCGTCGACCGCGTGCGCCTCGACCACTTCCGCGGCTTCGAGGCCTTCTGGCAGGTGCCCGGCGACGCCGCGACCGCCGTCGACGGCCAGTGGGTGAAGGGCCCGGGGGCCGCGTTCTTCGAGGCCCTGCGCGGCGCCTTCGGCACGCTGCCGATCGTGGCCGAGGACCTCGGCGTCATCACGCCCGAGGTCGAGGCCCTGCGCGACGGCTTCGGCTTCCCGGGCATGGCGATCCTGCAGTTCGCCTTCGGCAGCGACGCCCACGCCAACGACTTCCTGCCGCACAGCTTCCCGCGCAACAAGGCCGTCTACACCGGCACCCACGACAACGACACCGTCGTCGGCTGGTGGAACGCCGGCGTCGGGGACTCGACGCGCACGCAGGCGGAGGTCGACCGCGAGCACGAGCGCGCGCTCGCCTACGTCGGCGGCGACGGCAGCGAGATCCACTGGGACTTCATCCGCACGCTGCTCGTCTCGGTGGCCGACACCGCGATCGTGCCGCTGCAGGACGTGCTCGGCGTCGGCAGCGAGGGGCGGATGAACCTGCCCGGCCGCGCCTCGGGCAACTGGCGCTGGCGCTACGCCGCCGCCGACCTGACGCCCCCCGTGCGCGAGCGCCTGCGCGCGATCACCGAGGGGTCCGGCCGGACGCTCGCCCGGCGGTAGCGGCAGCGGCCGTCCCCGCGCCGTCGTTGCGGTCGCGGTCCTCGCAGGACGCGGCCACGGCCACGCCGCCGCGCCCGCGCCTCCCCCGGCCCGCTGGTTGCGGTCGCGGCGCGCGCCGGTCAGAATGCCGCTCGCCCCAGCGCCGCTGCGCGGCGTGCGCGCCAACACAGGAGGCCCACCGTGGAAAAGGCCGTCGAGAAGCCCCGCCTGAGCTTCTGGCAGATCTGGAACATGTCGTTCGGGTTCCTCGGCATCCAGTTCGGCTGGGGCCTGCAGATGGCGAACATGAGCGCCATCTACCAGTACCTCGGCGCCCGCGAGGACGAGATCGCGATCCTCTGGCTCGCGGCCCCGCTGACGGGCCTGCTCGTGCAGCCGGTGATCGGCTACTTCTCCGACCGCACCTGGAACCGCCTGGGCCGCCGCCGCCCGTACTTCCTCGGCGGCGCGATCCTGGCGAGCCTCGCGCTCCTCGCGATGCCGAACGCCAGCGCCATCTGGATGGCCGCCGGGCTGCTGTGGATCCTCGACGCCTCGGTCAACGTCAGCATGGAGCCCTTCCGCGCCTTCGTCGGCGACATGCTGCCGCACGACCAGCGCAAGGTCGGCTTCGCCATGCAGAGCCTGCTGATCGGCGCGGGCGCCGTGCTCTCCTCGGCCCTGCCCTTCATCCTCACGCGCGCCGGCGTCAGCGCCGAGTCGACCGTGGGCAGCGCCATCCCGCCCACCGTGCACGTCGCCTTCACGATCGGCGCCTTCGTCTTCTTCCTCGGCGTCCTCTACACCGTGGTGACGACGCGCGAGTACCCGCCCGACGACATCGAGGCCTTCGAGCGCGCCAAGCGCGAGAAGGGCGGCTGGTCGCACGTCTTCTCCGAGATCGTGACCGGCATCGGCAGCATGCCGCGCGCCATGCGCAAGCTGGCCGCCGTGCAGTTCGCCACCTGGTTCGGCCTGTTCTGCCTGTGGATCTACTTCGCGCCCGGCATCGCCAAGGGCATCTTCCACGGCGCCCCGCTCGGCGTCGCCAGCGCCAGCGTCGACCGCACGCTCGACGAGCCGGTCAACGCGCCGCTCATCGACGAGGCCGCGGCCGTCGCCCGCGGCTACGAGGCCCTCAAGGCGCAGGTCGCGCGGGCCGTGCCCGCCTCGGGCTCCGCCGCCGGCGGCGCCCTCGACGCCGTCAAGACCATGCTCGGCCTGCGGGCCGCCGCGCCGGACCCGGCCGCCCGCATCACCGCCGAGGAGGTGGCCGCGGTCGTCGCGCGCGAGCTCGCCGCGCCGGCCGTCGCCGCCAGCGACGGCGAGCGCAAGAACCCGATGGTG
>JBGASI010000491.1:0-3790 GCA_044229815.1 Vicinamibacteria bacterium
TCTCCGCGAGGCCCGCGCCGAGCAGGCGTCGCGCCAGCGCGTCGAGGTCCGCCTCGGCGCCCTCGAAGTGGAAGGTGCGGTGCGTGTGCGTCAGGTGTGCGCCCGGGGCCAGCGCGGCGGCCGGCGAGGAGGTCTCGAGCTCGTAGAAGGGTCCGAGCGGTTTCGCCCCCGGAGCGGGCGGCCCGTCGTTGTAGGCGTTGACCGCGTCGCCCGCGAACGGCTCCTTCTGGATCTCCCACATCGAGTTGACGTAGTCGACGGCGCTCTCCGGCTGGTCGAAGCGCACCACGGTCAGCACCCCGCGCGCGGCGTCGTAGCTGCCGAGCAGGGGCCGCGCGCGTCGCGGCGAGAGCCCGATCTTCGAGCGCTTGCGTCCGTCCGCGCTGAAGAAGATCCGGCCGCCGCGGGCCTGCAGCCGTTCGGGCGGCACCTTGCCGAAATACGCGTCGTTCACCACGGCCCCGCGCTCCGCCACGGGCCCCTCGCGGTAGGGCACCACGATCGTCGAGGCGGGGGAGGGCTTGAACATGCCGAGCACCCACAGCGACAGCAGGCCCGAGGCCTTCGTCCAGGCCGCGTCGCCGGCGTTCGTCAGGGTGTTCTCGGAGGCGTAGGCGACGAGGCGCACGCCGGCGGGGATCGCCGCCCCGAGGCTCGTGGACGCCGCCGCGCGGTCCAGCAGCCGCACGCTGCGGTCGATCCGCACCTGCAGGGGCGTGCCCGAGTAGTTGACGAGCCTGCCCTCGTGGCGCAGCGCGACGTGGTTCGCGTCGCGCTCGAGGACGCTCCACGGCTCGCTGTCGACGAGCGGCGGCGTCTGCCAGTGCTCGAGGTCGAACGCGTCGCCCTTCCTGAAGAAGATGGAGAACTGACCGCCCTCCGGCCCCAGCCACAGCCGGTCCTCGCCGCCGAGTGCGTTGATGTGGGGCTGGAGCCGGCGCGACGCGATCAGCTCGTCGTTGAGCCAGCCGTAGCTCGCCGTGCCGCCGGCGGTCGAGGTCATCACCCGGCCCTGCCACGCCGGCACCACCACGAGGCGGGCGCCGCCCGCCGCGTCGCCGAGCACGACGACCTCGACGTGCTGCTTCAGGAACGCGACGTCCTCGTCGAAGCTGCGCTCGGCGGCTCGTGCGGCCGCGGGGGCGAAACTGGCGACTGCGACGGCCGTGGCGAACGCTCGGGCTTTGCGCATCGGGCCTCCTCGCGGGCGGTGAGCGGTGATTGTAGCCCCTGGGGAACTCGGCCCATTGACCCCCCGGTCGCGGCGGACATAGTCTCAGCGGACGTCGGGCCGACGGCGGTTTCATCTTTCCCGGGGCGTGGTTCTCATGGACGACAAGGTCAATCTCCCGTTGCGGGCCGCTGCGTTCGCGCTGGTGCTGGCGGCGGGCAACGTGCTCGCGCAGGAGCCCCAGCCGCCCTCAGGCCTCGCGAATCCCTTCGGGCGCAAGTACCCGCCGCGGGTCTACACGACGACGCGCCTGTTGGTGAAGCCGCCGGTGATCGACGGGCGGCTCGAGGACGAGGCCTGGCAGAAGCAGGGAGAGTGGGCGGGCAACTACACCCAGCAGATGCCGGTCGAGGGCGCCCCGCCCACCGAGCGCACCGAGCTCAAGATCCTCTACGACGACAAGCACCTCTACTTCGCGATCCGCGCCTGGGACGACCCGAAGAAGGTGCACCGCTACCCGGGCCGGCGCGACGACTTCAACGACTACGCGGTCGACGTGGTCGGCATCTGCTTCGACAGCTACAACGACAAGCGCACGGGCTTCGAGTTCGACCTCACCGCCGGCGGCGGCAAGATCGACCTGATCCTGGGCAATGGCGAGATGGAGTGGGACACCACCTGGGACGCGGTCTGGGACGGCAAGGTGGCCCACGACGACAAGGGCTGGACGGCGGAGGTCCGGGTCCCGCTCAACCAGCTGCGCTTCGGCCCGCAGCGCGAGCAGGTGTGGGGGATGCACGCCTGGCGCTGGCTGGCGCGCAACCAGGAAGAGAGCCAGTGGCAGCTGATTCCCCGGCAGAACACGGGGCGGATGTACCAGCTGGGGGAGCTGCACGGGATCCGGGACCTGCCGCCGGCACGGCACCTGGAGCTGCTGCCGCACGCGGTGGGCAAGGCGAGCGCGGGGCCCTCGGTGCCGGGCGAGAGCACGGACTACGCGGGCTCGCTCGGGCTCGACGCGAAGCTCGGGCTGACGACGAACTTCACGCTCGACGCGACGGTGAACCCGGACTTCGGGCAGGTGGAGGCGGACCCGTCGGTGGTGAACCTGACGGCGTACGAGACGTTCTACGAGGAGAAGCGGCCGTTCTTCCTGGAGGGGCGCAAGATCCTGCGCTTCGAGGTGGAGGACGAGGACCAGCTGTTCTACTCGCGGCGGATCGGGCAGGCGCCGTCCTTCCAGCCGGCGCTGGGGGAGGGCGAGACGCTGCGCGGTCCGGAGAGCACGACGATCCTGGGGGCGGTGAAGGTGACGGGCAAGACGAACGACGGGCTGTCGGTGGCGCTGCTGCAGAGCTTCACGCAGAAGGAGACGGCGGAGGTTTCCTCGTCGCGCGGCTCGGCGAACCCGGTGGTGGAGCCGTTCGGCAGCTACACGGTGGGCCGCGTGCAGAAGGACTTCGACAAGGGGAACACGATCCTGGGCGGGATGGTGACCTCGACGCACCGCTGGATCTCGGACCCTTCGCTGGCGTTCCTGCCGACGCAGGCGTGGAGCGGGGGCGTCGACTTCACGCGCTACTTCGCCGACCGCGCGTGGGTGGTGGAGGCGAACGGGATCTTCAGCCGGGTGGAGGGCGACCGCGCGGCGATCCAGGCGCTGCAGACGAGCCCGGTGCACTACTACCAGCGGCCCGACGCGGACCACCTCGGCGTCGACACGAACGCCACCTCGCTCTCGGGCCACGGCGGGATGGTGCGCGCGGGCACCTCGGGCAAGGGCCGCTTCCGGCTGACCGACCACTTCCACTGGTACTCGCCGGGGCTCGACCTCAACGACGTCGGCTACCTGCGCCAGGCCGACCTGCTGGCGAACCAGGTGTTCGTGGGCTGGTCGGAGCCGTCGCCCAAGGGGGCCTTCCGGACGTACTCGCTGCAGCTCTCGCGCGAGGACCACTGGGACTTCGGCGGCCTCGCGACGGAGGCGATCACGGCCGTCGACGCCGCGGCCACGCTGCAGAACAAGTGGTCGCTCGAGGGCCGCTTCGCCTACGAGCAGGTCACCGACACGCGGGCGCTGCGCGGCGGCCCGGCGCTGCGCTGGCACGACTACTTCACCACCTACCTCAAGGTCGGCACGGAGGCCGCCCGGCGGCTGTCGGCCTCGCTGCGGGGCGAGCACGCCTGGAGCGTCGACGACGACTCGCGCTCGACAAGCCTCAACGGCCAGCTCAGCCTGCGCCCGTCGAACCGCCTCTCCCTGGCCGGCCTGGTCGCCTACGAGAAGAAGCGAGACAACCTGCAGTACGTGGCCAGCGCCGAGACGGGCGGCAGCCCGCGCTGGGTGCTGGGCCGGATCGACCAGGACACCTGGGCGTTCACCTTCCGCGCCAACCTGACGCTGACGCCCGAGCTGACGCTGCAGTACTACGGCAGCCCGTTCATCGGTACGGGCCGCTACTCGGACTTCAAGCGCGCGACGAACACGCTCGCGAACCGTTACCAGGATCGCTTCCACGCCTACGCCCCAGGCGAGATCGCCCAGGGCCCGGACGGGACCTACGCCGTCAGCGAAGCGGGCGGCGGCGGCTACTCCTTCGCGAACCCCGACTTCAGCTT
>JBGASI010000492.1:0-7250 GCA_044229815.1 Vicinamibacteria bacterium
GGGCGATCTCGCCCGCGGCCTGGCGCGTCGCCTGCACGATCACGGGCGACATCTTCAGGATCGAGACGAGCCCGGCCGCGAAGATGCCGCCGATGCCGATCGGCCGCACGTAGAGTCGGAAGATCTCGTCGGGCGCGAGCGTCGCGAGCGCCGCGGTGCCCGGCGGGATCGGCAGCGGGACGTGCGGGGCGACCCAGGCGAACAGGGGGACCAGCACGAAGAACGAGACGAGCGAGCCGGCCATGATGATCGCGGCGTAGTCGAGGCCCATGATGTAGCCGAGGCCGAAGACGGCGGCCGACGTGTTCATCGTGAAGACGGCCTTCGTCCGTTCGGTGAAGCCCGAGAGCGCGCCGATCGCGGCGCTCGAGAAGTTCTCGGCCCAGCCGCGCATGGACGGGCCGACGAAGTCGAAAGCGGCCGCCAGCAGCGCCGACCAGGTGAGCACCAGCGCGCCGTGGCCGCCGCGGCGGCCGGCCACCAGGATCTCGGTGGTCGCGCGGGCCTCCGGGTACGGCAGCTTGCCGTGCAGGTCGCGCACGAAGTAGCGCCGGAAGGGGGCCAGCAGGAACACGCCGAGCACCGCGCCGAGCAGAGGCACCAGGAAGACCTGCAGGAACGACGAGCGACCCTCGAGGCCCAGGATGTAGACGGCCGGCATCGTGAACACCGAGCCGCCG
The DNA here is from genome assembly GCA_044229815.1 of Vicinamibacteria bacterium. Classification (GTDB taxonomy): domain Bacteria; phylum Acidobacteriota; class Vicinamibacteria; order Fen-336; family Fen-336; genus DATBSL01. The sequence goes on from JBGASI010000492.1 coordinate 681, forward strand.
GCGACGATGCCGGAGGTCGCACCGATCGCCAGCACGTTCACGTTCTCGAGCAGCGTCGAGCCGCGGCGCCGCAGCACCTTGCCGGCGAGGGCGGAGAAGCCGACCGCCAGGATCGAGATGGGGATCGCCGACTCGATGCCCTGTCCCAGCTTCAGCGCGATGTAGGTCGCGGCGGCCGAGAAGACGACTGCCCACAGCGCGCCCTGGGCGAGCGAGCGCAGGCTGATCTCCACGATCGGGGCGGCGTCGGGGACGAGCGGCTGGTAGGTCTCGCCCTCGGCCAGCGGGCGGAAGGCGTTCTCGGGCAGACGGAGATCGTCGCCGTCGGGGTCTTTCTGCGCGTCGCTCATCTCGTGGCCTTCCGCCTCAGCGGCCGCTCGCGTCGTCGCGGTAGAGGGCGATCACGGACTCGGCCACGCGGCGCGAGAGCGAGTGGTAACGGGGCGAGGCGGCGGCGAAGACCTCACGCGCGAGCGCTCGCGTGCGCGCGCAGCCGCCGAGCGCGCCGTAGAGCGGCCTGAGGTACTTCATGCGCCCCACGGTCGCGAGCACCTGCCGCAGGCGCTCGAAGACGGGCTCGTGGTCCGAGCCCGCGGCGATCGTCAGCCACTCCACGAGGATCTCGTAGTTACCGCGGCCCGTGAGGCCGAGCGCGCGGTCGAGCCACTCGCAGCCGGCGCGGTCGAGCGTGCGCGGCAGGTGCTGCAGGTAGACGAGCGTCTCGGCCGGGTCCCAGGACTCGATCTCGCCGGCGGACGGCCGGGCGCCGGCCGCGAAGCCTTGCGCCAGGGCCACCAGCGCGTCCTTGCGCGGCGAGCGGAACACGGGCGCGTTCGCCGGGATGCCGGGCTCGTACAGCCACTCGCGCGCTCCGACCTCGGCGGCGAGGCCCGGCAGCCGCTCCTCGAGGAACGCGAGGAAGTCCTCGGTGGTGATCGAGGTGAAGCGGAAGCGCCCGATGTAGTCGCGCATGAAGCGGTCGAAACGCGGGCGTCCCGCGGCGCGCTCGAGCAGGTGCACGAAGCGCGCGCCCTTTTCGTACGGCACGGACGAGAAGGCATCGTCCGGGTCGGTCCCGGCGAGCGAAAGGCGCAGGCAGGTGAGGGGCGACGCCGCGGGGAAGCGGGCCAGCGACTCCTCGAGGGCCTTCTCGCCGATCGCCCAGCCGAGCACGGCGGCCGCCTCCCCGTGGAGGGCCTCGAGCAGCCGCCGCTCCGCCCAGACCGTGAAGCCCTCGTTGAGCCAGAAGTGGTCCATGTCGGCGTTGGTCACGAGGTTCCCCGTCCAGGAGTGGGCGAGCTCGTGCACGACCACGTCCACCAGCGAGCGGTCGCCGGCCAGGAGCGTGGGGGTGAGGAACGTCATGCGCGGGTTCTCCATCCCGCCGTAGGGGAACGACGGAGGCAGGACGAGCATGTCGTAGCGGTCCCAGTCGTAGGGGCCGAAGAGGCCCTCGGCCTGCACGATCATCGCCTCGATCCCGGCAAACTCGCGGGCCGCGGCGTCGACGGTCTCGGGCTCCGCCCACACGGCCGAGCGGGGCGAGAGCTCGCGGGCCTCCAGGTGCCCGACCGCGAGCGCCAGCAGGTAGGGCGGGATCGGCTGCGGCATCCGGAAGCGGAACGTGCGCGTTCCCGGGCGCAGCCCGGGCACGACGCCCTCCGGCCCGGCCGACATGACCGCGCACAGCGGTTCGGGGACCGTGATCGCGGCCTCGTAGGTGACCCGGCTGCGGGGCGTGTCGGGCACGGGCACGACGCAGCGCGCGTGGATCGCCTGGCACTGGCTGAAAAGGAACGGGTGGTGGCCGCCGGCGGTCTGCTCCGGCTCGAGCCACTGCAGTGCCGGCGCGTCGGGAGAGGTGCGGTAGCGCAGGTGCAGCTCGCGCGTGCCGGCCGGCAGGTCGAGACGGAGCCGCTGGCCGAGGATCGGCTCCTCCGGAAGCAAGGCGAAGGCGATGCGCACGCCGTCGCCCGAGGTGACCTGGGCGAGCTCGAGGCCCTTGGTGTCGAGGTCGAGAGGGCCGCCCGAGGGCTCCGCGAGCTCGAGGCAGACCTCACCCTCGAGCCGTCGTTCGGCGAAGCTCACCTCGAGCTGGAGCCGGAGGTGACGCCCGCGGGGCTGGTCGGAGTCGGCGTCCGAGGGGGGGTCGAGGCGGGCCAGGGACGCTCCTCCGGTGCGGCCGCGCCGCTGGAGCCCGTCAGGCCCCGGGGCCGCGGTGGATCTCGGCGTCGATCGTGGGCCGCACGTCCGCGCGCAGCGGCGCGTCGCCGATGAAGGCTGCGGTCACGAGGCCCTCGGCCAGGGGCACGCGCCAGGCCGTCAGGTGCTGCCCCCCGAGCGGCGCCGAGATCGAGCGGGTCGGCGCGTCACGCAGCGTGCGTTCCATCATCGAGACGAGCCGGCCGGCGATCGCGTTGGGTCCGGGGTCGGGCCAGCTGCCGCGGGCGGCGAACACCTGTCCGGCGGGGTCGACGATCATCGCCGCCCTGGCGCCGGCCAGGGCGAGACACGCGTCGACGACCTCGTCCCAGGAGGGCGGCGGCGTGCTGTCGAAGAGCTCCTCGTCGTTGGCGTCCGCGTCGGCGGCCTCGTCGAAGGGCGACGGGACGTCCTCGACGCCGACGTCGACGGGCGTCCCGACCATCTCGTCGGGCGCCGCGTCGGCTGCGTCGACCGGAAGTGGACCGGTGACGTCGTCGAACGACACGTCCGTGTCCGGGACCGTCGTCGCGAGGGCCTCGAGCGGCTCGTTCTCGGGCGCGGGAGGAATGGCCGGGGCGTCGACCTCGTCCCAGGACGGGGGCCCCTGGTCCTCGGGAGCCGTCGCCGGTTCGAAATCGATCGCAGCCCCCAGCGCGAACGCCGCGCCGTCGTCGGCTGCGGGCGGCCCGGCCGGGACGGGGTCCGAGGGTGGCACGGTGGGGAGGATCTCGAACGCCAGCGCCGTGTCGAAGGAGTCGGAGCGCGGCTCCTCCTGGCGCGCGGGCGGCGGGGCGGAGGGTCGGGCCGGGGGCGTCTCGACGGCCACGGGCGGACGGGGGACGGGTTGCACAGGCGGGACGGGAGCCGTGACCGGCTCGACGCGGCCTCGAGATCAGAGGAGCTGGCGGGCGGGCTGAGCTTCATGGACGCTCTCCATGCCGGCGAGTCGGTTCATGCGCGCCTGGATCTCATCGGCGAGCAGGTCGAAGCGGCGGGCTTCCGGGCCCCCGGCCTCCCCAGCGAGGAAGCCGACGGGGACGCCGAGAGCGCTCGCGCGCGCGAAGGCCTCCGTGCGGGGCACGACGGTCTCGAGCGCGTCCGGGAAGCCGCTCCAGATCTCGGCCAGTACGGCCTGAGTCCCCGGCCGCTCGCGTTCGACGAGCGTCGGCAGGATGCCGACGAGACGCAGCCTGGGGTTGCGCGTCAGCTGGACGTGCTCGACCACCTTGAGCGCCTGCCCGACGGAACGCAGGGACAGGTTCTCGCTCTGGAACGCCAGCAGCACGAAGTCGGCCTCCGCCAGCGCGGCCGTGGTGACCCGGCCGAGACCCGAGGGCGTGTCGATCAGCACCAGGTCGCAGTCGGCCTCGCAGGCAGCCAGGACGTCGTGCAGCGCTCCCGGTCGCGCCACCTCCCGCTCGAACGAGTCGACGTCGGTCGCGTCGAGGCGCCCGCGGGGCAGCAGGCTCAGCCCGGGGAGTTTCGTCTTGACGACCGAGTCCGCCGGCGCGCCAAGGCCTGCGAGCAGCTCGGCGATCCCGGCGCGCCCGCTGTCGCTCTGCGCCAGCGACAGGCCGATGGCGCCCTGGGGGTCGAGGTCCGCGAGCAGCGTTCGGCGCCCGCGCTCGGCCAACGCCACGGCCAGGTTGAGCGCGACCGTGGTCTTGCCGACGCCACCCTTCTGGCTCGCGATCACAAGCCGGCGTGCCATCCCTACCTCCGCGGAGGCTGCAAGTGTAGCACCGTGGTCACGAAGTTAGGCGGGGGGCGCAAATCGCTGGCCCCGGCTCATGCGTCACTTCAACCGATGGAGGGCGCGCCGGCGCGGACCTCCGCCATCCGGTCGATCAGTCTCTGACGCAGTTCTCTCACGAACGCGGGCAGCTGGCCGGCGTCCTCGGGGGGCTCGAGCGGCCCCATGACCTCGGAGAGGGCGTCGATCTCGTGCACCCGGAAGAGCAGGTCGACCAGGCGCCTCGTGCGCCAGAGGCCGTCGTTCAGGACCAGGTACACCGGCATGCGGCGTTCGGACAGGATCGCCTCGATACCGGCCGAACGGAAGGGGCGCACCGAGCCGTCCGCGCTGCGGTGGCCCTCGGGGAAGATCACGATCCCGTTCGACAGCTCGCGGGCGCCCCGCCGGATCGCCTCGACCGAGCCGGCAGGGTCGCGCTTCGGGTCGACGATCGGCGAGCGCAGCAGCCGGATGCACTGCGCGACGAGTGGGACGAAGTATGCGTAGCGGCGGCGCGAGACGAACGCCGGCACGCTCGGCTGCGCCAGCAGGGTGATCTGCGTGATGTCGAGCAACCCCTGGTGGTTCGCGACGATCAGCACCGGCGTCCCGGTCGGCAGCTGGCCCCTGCGCGTGAAGTGGGCGCCGCCCAGCCTGAGGAGCAGCTGGATGTTGTGCGACATCCACTTCATGAAGAGGCTGGTCAGCCGTTGACGGTGTCGCGGGAAGAGCCAGCAGGCGGGCACCACGACCAGCCGGAGCGGCGGGCTGTCCAGCGCGAAGAGCAGGATGACGAGCAGCACGCAGACGAGGCTGCGGGCGCCGCGGAGTATCGCGATCATTCGGCCGGCGATGTTAGCAGGCGAGCGGCTGCGGCGCGCGGCGTGCGGCCAGGGTCTCCTCGAGCGCGCGGCTGGCGCGGTCCACGAACGCGACGAAGGGCTCGATCTCCGGAAGCGTGGCGCCGTCGGGGGCGTCCGCGTAGACGACCGCGATCGTCTCGCGCGAGGCGCGCACCGGGACGATCGCCGCCGTCGTCGCCCCGAGCGGCCCCATCTCGTCGAGCAGATCGCGCAGCGGTCCCTTCGGCGGGATCCGGCCCGTCCAGGCCCGGCCGCTCGCCACCGCGTCGCCGAAGGGCGAGGGCTCCTCGAGCCTCACGGCCAGGCCGCGCGCGAGCAGGTCGAGGCTGTCGCCGCCGAGCACCGGGCCGAAGCCCGACAGCCCGCGCAGCTGGTCGTCCTTCGCCACGAACAGGACGACGCGCGGGAAGTAGGTGCGCGCGGCGCGCAGCAGCAGGAACGCCACGAGGTCGGGGTCGGGGTGCGCCTCGATCTCGGCGAGCGCCTCGCGCAGCGCGGCGCCGTGCGGCGACTCGCCGACGACGGGCTCCGGGACCCGCTGCGGCGCGGGGCCGGGCGCGGGCCGGCGGCCCTCGAGCCGGGGCAGCAGGTCCTTCGCGAGCTTGTCGGCGAACGCGCGCAGGTCGGCCTCGTACTGCAGCGGGTCGAGTTTCGACAGGCCGGGCTTGAACGCGAGCAGCGAGACGCCGAAGCGCCGGGCGCGGCCACGCAGCCTCTCGTCCATCATCTCCGCCATCACCAGCACCGGCGGTGGCGGCACCAGGGCCGCGGCCTGGCGCGCGACGTCGAGGCCCCCGCGGAAGCTCGAGCCGCTCTCCGAGGGCAGGCCGAGGTCGGCGACCAGCAGGAAGCGGCGGCCGTCGGCGGCGAGGCGCAGCATCTGACGCCGGGCCTGCAGCGGGGTCTCGGCCAGCATCACCTCGAAGCCGGCCTCGGTCAGCCGCTGGCCGACGATGCGGCAGACGTCGGGCTCGTCGTCGACCAGCAGCAGGGCGCGGCGGGAGTCGTCGGTCTCACCCACGGCCGGCGCGGCGGCGGCGTCCCGGGCGGGCGCGGGCGGCGGCTCGACCAGGTCGAGGAAGTCCTCGTCGGACCCGTCGCCCGGGGGTAACTCCTCGAGCACGACCTCGCCTTCGGGCGCCGGGGTCGTCTCCACCGTCTCGCCGCCTGCGTCAGCCGGCGCGCTGAAGGAGGCCTCGAGCGTCGCGGCGCAGTCCCGGCGGTCCTCGTCCAGCTGCCGGGCGAGCTCGAGCATCAGCTCCTCGGGGTTGATTCCCTCGGGGAGCATGTCCGCGGAGAGGTCGCGGCCGCCGAGCAGGCGCGGCACCTCCGCCGTGAGGTTGAAGGCGAACTCGCCCTCGCGCAGGCGGACGAGGCGCTCGAGGATCGAGGCGATCCGGGCGCGCACGGGCGCTGTCGCGGCGCCCGGCGGGGGCGCGTCCCAGATGTAGCCCGACACGACGCGCCCCTCCTGGAACACGACGCCCGCGTCGCCCTCGGGAGCCCGCACCGTCAGGTGGCCGGTCTTCTGGCAGAAGGAGACGACCTGCAGGATCTCGAGGAGGGGCAGGTCCTCGATGGAACCGCTGAGACTCACGGCTTCTTCATCGCACGGAGCGCCGCGTCGCGCAAGGCCGCCAGGGGAGAGGGCTTGACGATCACCTGGTCGGCCCCTCGCTCGAGCGCGGCGCTGCGGACCCCTGGCTCGGCGGCGGCCGTGAAGAGGAGAACGGCTGCGCGCGGCCGCTGCTGGCGGGCGCGCTCGAC
>JBGASI010000493.1:0-6255 GCA_044229815.1 Vicinamibacteria bacterium
GCCGACATCGCCGTCGAGGCCGCCTCGCGTATCGTCAAGTCCTCGCTCGACCCGGCCACGCAGCGCCGGCTGGTCGACGACTACATCCAGTCCCTGCCGCGCGTGCAGTGAGCGCTGCGCCCGGGGGAGGGCCTGCGGTGAGCGAGATCGAGAAGATCTTCAAGGGCCTGTGCCGGCGCTTCAACAAGGCCAACGTGACGGCCGAGCGCTCGTACTACTTCTCCCTGGGCGAGCACGAGAAGTGGACGGTCGCGATCACGAAGCAGAAGTGCAGCGTCTCGCGCGGGGAGAACGACGAGGCCGACGTCTTCTTCAAGGGGCCGGCCGAGCTGTTCCTCGCCGTCTGGAACGGCGAGCACCAGCTCGGGCCGAAGGACTTCCTGACCGGCCGGGTCCGCAGCAACAGGCCGCTGCTGCTGAAGGACTTCGTCGCGGCCTTCCAGAAACCGCAGTAGCGGCCGCCGCGCGCTCGGTGGTCGGACGCGAAGGGCGCCCCGCTCGGGCGCCCCTCGTGTCCCAGGCCGCGGCTACTGGCGCTTCATGGTCAGGGGGTCGCGCAGCGGCAGCGTCGTCTGGCGGCCGAGCGGGAGCAGCGCCGCGAAGCTGACGGGGTGCTTCGGGTCGCCCTTGTCGATCTCGGCCTGGTCGCCCACCACGAGCACGATCAGCTTCTCGGGCACGAGGTGCTTGCGCGCCACCCGCTGCACGTCCTGCGCGGTCACCGCCTCGATCCTCTGCCGGTAGCCGCGCCAGTAGGTCGGGTCGCGCTTGGTGTACTCGTCCGAGGCGAAGATGCCCATCGACTGGGCCTTCGAGCCGAAGTTCGACGGGAAGGTCTGCACCAGGCTGTTCTTGATCGTCTCCAGCTCGGCGGCCGTCACCGGCTCCTCGCGGATGCGCCGGATCTCGCGCAGCACGAGATCGCTGGCCCAAACCACGGTCCGGCTCTTCGACTGGAAGCCCGCGCGGAAGCGGCCGGGGTAGAAGACCCCCGGCGCGAGGCCCGAGCCGGCCGAGTAGGCGAGGCCCTCGTCCGAGCGCACCGTCTTCGTGATGCGCGAGGTGAAACCGCTGCCGCCGAGGATCTCGTTCATCACCTCGAGCGCGTACACGTCCGGGTCGTCGCGGCGCACCGTCGGCAGGCCGATCGAGACCCGGCCCTGGTTGACGTCCTTCTGCACCCGGTAGACGCCCGGCGCCGCCGGATCGATCGTCGCCGACACCGGGGGGATCACCAGCCGCGGCGAGGGCCAGCCGGCGAACGCCGCCTCGAGCTTCTTCAGCAGCTCCGGCCGCGAGAACGACCCCGAGACGGCCGCGATCATGTTGGCCGGGTAGAAGTAGCGGTCGTGGAAGGCCTGCATGTCCGCGCGCGTGATCGAGCCCAGCGAGGCCTGGGTCGGGAAGCGGTTCGTGAAGTGTCCCTCGCCGTAGAGCAGCGTGCCCCACTCGCGCGCCTCGATGTCGGCCGCGTCGTCGTTGCGCTTCTTCATCTCCTGCAGCGACTGCTCCTTCGCGAGCGCCAGCCGGTCCTCCTGGAAGCGCGGCGAGCGCAGCACCTCGACGAGCAGCGGCAGCGCCTCGTCGAGGTTGTCGGCCAGGCAGTTGAGCGTGGCGGAGCCGGAGGTGGCGCCGATGCCGGTGCCCAGCTGCGCCGCCAGGAAGTCGAGCTTCTCGTCGAGCTGCTCGGCGCTGAGCGTCTTCGTGCCGCCGCGGCGCAGCTGAGAGCCGGTCAGCGCCGCCAGGCCCTCCTTGCCCGCGGGCTCGAGCCAGCTGCCCGTGCGCACGCTGATCGCGATGTTGACGAGCGGCAGCGCCTTGTCCTCGGCGATGAAGACCACCATGCCGTTCTTCAGCAGCACGCGGTGGTCCGCCGCCGCCGGCGGCTCGAAGCGGATCGGCTGGAACACGAGCTTCTCGGGGCTGTCGGGAATCGCCTGCGCGACCGCCGTGCCGGCGGCCGCGACCAGGGCGACGAGGGGGAGCAGGAGGGCGATCGGGCAGCGCTTCATGGCGGTCCTCACTTCTTCTCGCCGGCGAGCGCGTTCAGCCGCTCCCCGGCCCTCTTCAACACCAGCTCGAAGGCCGGCTTCATCTCCGCCGGCACCTTCTCCGCCATCTGCTGCATCTGCGCGACCATCTCCTGCAGCTTCGCCGCGTCGGACTCCGCGGCGATTTGCTGCGAGGCCTGGCGCACCATGGCCTGGGCCTGCGGCGGCAGCGCCGCGAGCGCCGGGTCCTCGGGCGCCGTGCCCTGCTTGCGCAGGAACGTGCCCACCGTGCGGTTCTCCTTGGTGAGGTACTCCGTGGCCACGCGCTGGAGGTCGGCGGCGCTCACCGCGTCGGCCAGCTCGGGGGCCGCGTTGATCAGCCGCCAGTCGCCGAGCGCGTCGTTCGTCAGCAGCTGGAACAGGATCGCCACCGGCGAGGCGAGCCTGCGGTAGGCGTTCGCCTTGTAGGCGTTCTTCACCTTCTGCAGCTCCTCGGCGGGCACCGGCTCCTTCTTCAGCTTCTCGATCTCCTCGTACACCGCGGCCTCGGCGGCCGCCGGCTCCTTGCCGTCCTTGACGGTCGCTTCCACCATGAAGATGCCGGCGTACTTGCGCGGTTCGATCGAGGCCGAGGCCTCGTTCGCCACCTGCCGGCCCAGCACCAGGCCCTTGTAGAGCCGGCCGGTGCGGCCGCTCAGCACGTCGGAGAGCAGGTCGAGCGCGGGCGTGTCCTTGTGCAGCAGCGGCACGCCCTTCCACCAGATGCGCACGGTCGGTGAGGTCTCCGCCTCGGCGTTGAGCCGCTTCTCGGCCACCTGCTTCGGCTCCAGGGTGAGCATCGGCGGCGGCTCGCTCGCGCCGCGCGGCAGGCGCCCGAAGTAGCGCTCGAGCAGCGGCTTCACCTCCGCGGCGCGGAAGTCGCCCGCCAGGATCCCCGTGATGTTGTTGGGCGCGTAATAGGTGGCGAAGTAGTCCTTCGCCTGTTGCAGGGTGTAGGCCGGGATGTCGGACGCCCAGCCCACCACCGGCCAGCCGTACGGGCTCGCCTCCCAGAAAGTGGCGGCGAAGGCCTCGTCGTACTTGCCGAGCGGGGTCGACTCCGTGCTGAGCCGCCGCTCCTCGAACACCACGTCGCGCTCCGAGTAGAACTCGCGGAACACCGGGTTGAGCAGGCGGTCCGACTCGAGCCAGGCCCACAGCTCGAGCCGGTTCGCGGGGATGCGCAGGAAATACGCGGTCTGGTCCTCGCTGGTGAAGGCGTTGAGGAACTCGCCGCCGTTCTTCGTGTAGATCTGGTCGAGCTGGTCCTTGACGATGATCTCGCGCTGCTTCGCGACCAGCGCGTCGAACTGCTTGTCGAGCTCGCGGTAGCGCTCGGTCCAGCCGTCCGGGCTCTGCAGGTCGGCGATCTCGCCGCGGCGCCACTTCTCGCGCATCAGCGCCATCTCGGCGCGCATCTGGTCGCGCAGCTTCTCCTGCTGCTCGATGATGCGCAGGTCCTCGTCGATGTTCCTGGTGCCGATCGTCTTCGTGCCCTTGAACATCATGTGCTCGAAGAAGTGGCTCAGGCCGGTGATGCCCGGCCGCTCGTTGACGGAGCCGACGCGGGCGGTCCAGCCGGCGGCGATCGTCGGGGAGTCGTGCTTCTCGTAGAGCAGCCAGCGCATCCCGTTCGGAAGCGTGAACTCCTCCACCTGGATCTGGGGCTTCTCGGCGGCGTTCGCGACGAGCGACAGCAGGACGAGCGCGGCGGCTGCCGTCGCCCGGCTCCGCACGTGAGAAGCGTCCCAGCCTTCGCGCTCGCCCTGCTCTGGGGCGGGAGCCTACAGGCCCAAGAGAAGGCGCCGGCTGCGCCGGAGCCGGTCCTCCAGCAGCCGGCAGCGGCGCCGAGCGCCCCGGCCGCGGAGCCCGCCGAGCCTGTGCTGGAGCCGGCGTCGGAGCCCGAAGCGGAAGGGACCGTCGACCGCATCGTGGGCCCGACCCAGGGCGCCCCGACGATCGGCCTCGGCGCCGCGGTGCGCCTCGCGCTCGAGCGCAACTTCGCGCTGCTCGACTCGGCGGACGCCGTGGCGGGCTCGCGCTGGCAGGAGCGCGCCGCGCTCGCGGCCTTCTTCCCGCAGGTCACCCCCGTCTACCAGCGGGCCGACGGGCGCTCCGTCTTCGGCGCCGACCTGACCCAGGTGCTGCCGTTCACCGGCGGCACGCTGAGCGCGGCCGGGCGCTACCTGACGGCGCCGAAGGGCGACACGCCGCTCGCGCAGACCGCCGACCTGCGGCTGCTGCTCTCGCAGCCGCTGCTGCGCGGCTTCGGGCCGAACGCCTCGCTGTTCGAGCTGCGCAACGCACGCCGGGCCCGCAGCGGGCAGGAGCGGGCTCAGGCCCTCGCCCGCCAGCGCGTGGCGGTCGAGGTGGCGTCCGCCTTCTACGGCGTGATCGCCCAGCGCCAACTGCTCGACGTCGCGCGCCAGAGCCTCGCGCGCACCGAGGCGCTGCTGCGCTCGTCGAACGCCCGCCTCGAGGTCGGCATGGCGAGCAAGCTCGACGTCTTCCGCGCCGAGCTGCAGGCCTCGCAGGCGCGCGAGGCCATGGTCCGCTCCGACTCGGCGTTGCAGACGGCCCTCGAGCGCTTCCGCGGCCTGCTGGCCCTGGCGCCGGACGATCCGGTCGAGCCCGAGGCGGCCGCGCTGCCGCGGCTCGAGGACACTTCGGCGGAACCGGCCGCGGCGCTCGTGAGGCGAGCCCTCGACGCCCGGCTCGAGCTCGCCGAGGTGCGCGACCAGGTCGACGACGCCCGGCGCGCGTCGTCGCTCGCCCGCCAGAACCTGCTGCCGCGGGTCGACCTGAACCTCGGCGTCACCCAGCTCGGCTACGGTGCGGGCTTCGGCGAGGCCTGGGCCGCCGGCGACACCCGGGTCGAGCTCTTCCTCAGCGCCGCTTACCCCCTGCAGCAGGCGAACCAGCGTGCCTCGAGCGCCCTCGCCCAGCTCCAGGTGGGCAGCCGCGAACGCGCGGTGCGCCAGCGCGAGCTGGAGGTGGAGGCCGAGGTGCGTCAGGCCCTGCGCGAGATGGAGCAGATCCGCAAGAGCGTCGAGCTGCAGCGGCAGGCCGTCGACGTGGCGGCGCAGCAGCGCCGGCTGGCCGTGCTGCGCTACCAGCGGGGGCTCGGCAGCAACTTCGACGTGGTCGACGCCGAGAGCAGCCTGGTGACGGCGCGCAGCGCGCTCGTCCAGCTGCTCACGTCCTACGCGGTCGCGCGCCTCGACCTCAAGCGCGCGAGCGGCGGCCTCGACCTGGAGACGGAGTTCGCGCCGTGACCAGCGTGACCCCCCTCGAGCCCCGGGACCGACGCGCCGCCGACGCGCTGCGGCGCGCGGGCGCGCGAGCCCTCGAGCTCGCCCGCGACGCCTCGCCCTGGCTGCGGCCCCGGCACTGGACGCGCGAGAACCTGGCGGGCCTCGCGGCCGCCGCGCGGCGCCGGCCGCGCCGCACGGCCGCGCTGGTCGGCGGTGGCCTGCTGCTCGCGGCGCTGCTCCTCTCGCTCGCCGGGCCGCGCGCCGACCTGACCTCGGCCGAGGTGCGCGAGGGCCCGTTCAAGGTGACGATCGTCGAGGCCGGCACGCTGCAGGCCCTGCGCTCGGTGACCTACGCCTCCTCGATCCAGAGCAACCAGGCCAAGATCGTCGCGCTGGCGCCGGAGGGTCGGCTCGTGCAGAAGGGCGACCTGCTGGTGCTCTTCGACGCCTCTCCCTTCGAGGAGGAGATCCGCCGCAACCAGGCGCTGCTGGGCCAGGCCGAGGCCGATCTGCAGAAGGCGCGCGAGGACGCCAAGCTCCAGCAGATCCAGAACCGCGAGGAGCTGCTGGCGGCGAGGATGCGCGTCGACAAGAACGGGCTCGAGCTGGCGGACGTGCAGAACGGCAAGGGCCGCGTCAAGGAGGAGGAAGCCGCCCAGGCCGTCACCAACGCCGAGCGCGAGCTGCAGAAGTCCGACTCGCAGCTGGCCGACCTGCGGCCGCTGCTCAAGGAGGGCTTCATCACGCGGATGGAGCTCGAGCGCGCGGAGCAGCAGGTGGCGCGGGCGAAGGAGGACCTCGAGCTGGCCCGGCGCCGGCGCGAGGCCCTCGTCCAGTTCGGGCGCCCGCTCGAGCTGAGCCAGGCCCGCGCGGACGCCCAGGCCAGCGTCGAGACCCTGCGCCAGCTCGAGAGCGCGGCCTCCTACCGCAACTCGCAGAAGCAGGCGGCGATCGCCTCGGCGCAGAGCCGG
>JBGASI010000023.1:0-18479 GCA_044229815.1 Vicinamibacteria bacterium
GACGACGCCAGCGCTGGCCCGTCATCTCGCGCAGCACCGCCAGGGCGAAGAGCGAGAAGGCGGCGAGGAAGGCGAGCCCGCGCAGCGTGTCGGGCGGGCTCACGCTGATCGGACGCCAGTCGACGAGGGGCAGGAGGGCCAGGCGGTCGTAGTGATACCAGGAGCCGGGGCTCACCGCGCGCAGCAGCCCGGGCGGCAGCGGGACGAGCTGCACCAGCACCAGGGCGTGGAACGCCAGCAGGAGGCGCAACCCCGGCAGGGCCGCGGGCCGCGCGGGGCCGCGGCCGCGCCGCAACGCGAGCAGGCCGAGGAGCGCGCACGACACGAGCAGCGGCGCGTAGACGGGCGGGTGCACGGCGCCGGCGAGCGCCGGGGCGAGGGCGAGCAGCGCGAGGATCGCGTAACGCACGAAGGACCCGCCCGCCGCGGCGCGGGCCGCGGGGTTCATCGCGGCACGCGCTCGACCCGCAGCAGGCGCGAGCGCGCGCCGAAGACCAGCCGGCGGTCGGGGCGGCCGTCGCCGTCCGTGTCGAGCTCCTCGGCCAGCAGGCGACCGCGCTGCCACTGCTGCCAGCGGTCCCAGCGGCCGTCGCGGTCGGAGTCGAAGTCGATGCGGACGACCAGCCCGTCTTCCAGCGCGTCGGCCCGCTCCGGACGGCCGTCGCCGTCGTCGTCGTACTCGATCCGCGCGGGACGACCGTCACGGCCGCGGTAGGTCCACTCGTCGACGTGACCCTTCCGCCTCCGCCAGCGCCCGACCTTCTCGAGAACACCCGAAGGGTCGTAGTACTCCCAGCGGTCGACCCAGGCGTCGTTGTCCTCGTCGACCTCGATCAGGCGGATCTGGCGACGCTCGTCGTAGTGCGCGATGTAGTCGGGCCGGCCGTCGCCGCTGCTGTCGTACTCGATCACGCTGATGCGGCCCTGGGTGTCGTAGTAGCCCTTCCACGCCCCGCGGTCGAGCAGCCGGTACTCGCGGCCGTCGCTTCGCTTGACGATCGCCATGCCCTCGGGGGGAAGCCCGCCACGGCCGCAGCCGCGGCCCGAGCAGGCCGCGCCGAGCGCCAGCAGCACGAGCGCGGCGCAAAGGCCGGCGCGGCGGCCGCTCATGCCGCCTCGCCCGTCCGGTCGCGTCCCGCGTCCGCGAAGCCCAGTGCCAGCCACACGTGCCTGAAATCCTCGACGTCCTGGCCGAGTCCGTCAAGTCCGAGCCCCGCGAGCATGCCCCAGGTGACCAGGTCGGTCGGCCGGGCGCGCGCGCGCCATAGCGCGACGAGGCCGAGCGCCAGCGCGGCGAGCGCCGGCAGGCCGAGCGTGGCGGCGACGTTGAGCGGGGTGAAATGCGCGTCGAAGGGAAGGCTGCCGCGCCAGCCCGGCGAGCTGCCGGGCCCGCTGCCGAGAACGGGGTGCGCGGCGAGCGTCTCGAGCGAGCTGGCCACGGCGAGCAGGCGCGGCGAGGGCCGCGCCGAGAGCCGCGCCTCCCAGGGCCGCGCGGGGTTGAGCACGACGTTGTAGAGGCGCGGCGCGCTCGTGGCCTGGCGCACCGCGAGCACGAGCAGGAACGCCAGGATGGCCCGCGAGGTGGTGAGCAGGAGCGTCAGGCCAATGGCGCCCTGCACGAGCGCGCGCCAGCGCGGCGACAGGCCAGCGTCATCGCGGGTCACGACGCCGTAGGCGAACAGGCAGAAGCTCGCCAGCAGGTTGGGGTGGCCGAACCCGGCCTGCGCCCGCGCGACGGGCGCTGGCAACAGGTCGCCGCAGCGGCCGACGAGCGGGCTGTCGATCCCGAAGAAGGACAGCGCGACGCCGACGAGCGCCGCCAGCGCCGTCAGCAGCGACGTGACCGCTATCGCGCGGCCGACGGCCGCGGGCCCGCCCGGCCGCGCCAGCGTGTCCGAGGTGACGGCGAACAGGAAGAGGAGCATCGCGACGCCGAGCAGCTTGGCGGGCCCGGGACCCGGGCGAGGCGAGGCGAGCGCCAGCGAGAGCGCCGACCAGGCGAGGTAGAACGCCAGGAAGCCGTGGACCGGACGCAGCCGCGGTCGGCGACGGGCGGCGAACCGCGCCAGCAGCCAGCAGGCGGCGGCCGCGGCGAAGACGAGGTCGCTCCACTGCGCGTTGTCGTGCAGCGCCCGGACGCGCAGCGGTCCGCCCCACGGCAGGAGCAGCAGCGTCGCCAGGAACAGGCCGTGCGCGAGGCGGTCGAACACCTCCGGCTCAGGAACCCTGGTACATCGCGTCGATCCTCGCCCTGTAGCGCTCCTCGACCACCCGGCGCTTCACCTTCAGCGTCGGGGTGAGCTCGCCCGAGTCCTGGCTGAACTCCTTCGTCAGCAGCGCGATCTTCTTGATCTTCTCGAACTGCGCGAGGTCGGCGGTCATCGCGTTGAGCAGGCCCAGGTAATGGGCGACCACCTCGGGACGGGCCACCAGCTCCTCGCGGCTCCCGGCGGGCAGGCCCTGCGCCCGTGCCCAGGGTTCGAGTTGCTCGAAGTTCGGCACCACCAGCGCCGAGGCGAAGTTGCGCTTGTTGCCGATCATCACCACCTCGCCGAAGAACTTGTTGGTCTTGAGGCGGTTCTCGATCGGCTGGGGGGCGATGTTCTTGCCGCCCGAGGTCACGATGATGTCCTTCTTGCGGTCGGTGATCACCAGGAAGCCGTCCGCGTCCAGGTAGCCGATGTCGCCGGTATGGAAGAAGCCGTCCGGTTCGATCGCCTCGGCGGTGGCCTCGGGCTTCTTGAAGTAGCCCTTCATCACGTGCGGCCCGCGCGTGAGGATCTCGCCGTCCTCGGCGATCTTCACCTCCACCTGCGCGAGCGGGAGGCCGACGCTGCCCGGCCGCACCGCGCCCGGGCGGTTGCAGGTGATCACCGGGCTCGTCTCGGAGAGGCCGTAGCCCTCGCAGACCAGCATGCCGGCGGCGCCGAAGAACTCCGCGATCTCGCGCGCGAGCGGCGCGCCGCCCGAGATGAACAGCTGCAGCCGGCCCCCGGTCCGCTCCTTGATCTTGGAGAAGACGAGCCGGTCGGCGAGCGCGAACTTCGCCTTCAGCAGCGGCCCGGGGCGGCTGCCGGCGACGGTGTGAGCGAAGATCTCGCGTCCGACGCCGATCGCCCAGCGGAAGATCTTCTGGCGCAGCGGCGGGTCGGCGGCGACCTTCTCGTTGACCCGCGCGTACATCTTCTCGTAGAGCCGAGGCACCGAGCACATGATGTGGGGACGCACTTCCTGCATGTTCTCCGGCACCTTCTCGACGCTTTCGGCGTAGGCGATCGTGACGCCCCGCAGCAGCATGAAGTTGTGCCCGGCGGTGCGCTCGAAGCTGTGGCACAGCGGCAGGAAGCTCAGCGCGGTCCAGCTCTGGTCGACCGCAGGGAATATCTTCTCGGCCTCGAGGATGTTGTGCAGCAGGTTGCCGTGCGTGAGCATGACGCCCTTGGGGTCGCCGGTGGTGCCGGAGGTGTAGATGAGCGTCGCCAGGTCGTCCGGCTGGACCAGCGCCGCGCGCTGACGCACCGCGTCAGGCTCGCGCGCGAGCAGCTCGCGCCCCTGCTCGCGCAGCGTGGCGATCGGCAGCGTGCCGGCCGGCGCCGGGACGTCGAAGCTGACCACGTGGGCGAGCCGGGGCAGGCGCTCGCGCAGCTCGGCGATCTTGGCGGCCTGGGCCGCGCTCGAGACGAAGACGAGCCTCGACTCCGAGTCCTCGAGGATGTACTGGACCTGCGTCGCGGTGAGCGTCGCGTAGACGGTGGCATCCACGGCGCCCGCGCACAGGCTGGCGAGGTCGGCGATCGCCCACTCGGGCCGGTTCTCGGAGAGGATCGCAACGCGGTCGCCCGCCTCGATGCCCAGCGCGCGCATGCCGGCCGAGGTCTCCTCGACCGCGCGCCTGAACTCGTCCGAGCTCAGCGCCAGCCAGACCCCGTCCTTCTTGTACTTGAGGTGCTCGGCCTTGCGGTACTCGACCGAGCGATAGAAGACGTCACACAGGGTCTTGATGCTCATCGTCGTCTCCGCGCCCGCGCCTCGCGGGGAGGCGGCGGCAGCCGGGCCTCCAGGGAATTTCGTGCCGCGCCGATCATACTCCCGTCGCTCGCGGGCGGCGCCGCGTGGATAATGGGAGGGACCATGACCACGCGCCCGCGGGTGTTTCTCGGTCTGGGCTCGAACCTGGGCGACCGCGCGGCGACGATCGAGGAAGCCCTGCGGCGGCTCGCCGCGAGGGGCTTCGAGACGAGCCTGCGCAGCTCGAACTGGGCGACCGAGCCGGTGGGCGGCCCGCCCCAGGGCTGGTTCCTCAACGCGGCGGCCGCCGGCGAGAGCGCGCTGTCGCCGGAGGCGCTGCTCGCGGTTTGTCTCGAGGTCGAGCGCGAGCTAGGGCGGGTGCGCGGAGTGAAGAACGGCCCGCGCACGATCGACCTCGACATCCTGCTCTTCGGCGAGCTGCGGCTCGAGCGGCCCGGCCTCGTGCTCCCGCACCCGCGCCTGCACGAACGGCGCTTCGTGCTGGCCCCGCTCGCCGAGATCGCGGCGGACCTCGTCCACCCGGGACTCGCCACGACCGTGGCCGAGCTGCTCGCCCGCTGCCCGGACGCCTCGCGGGTGGTTCGGCACACGCCGGCGGTGGCCTGATGGCGTTTCACTACATCGCGATCGAGGGACCGATCGGCGTGGGCAAGACGACGGTCGTCGACCGGCTCGCCGAGCGGCTCGACGCCAACAAGGTGCTCGAGGACTGGTCGACCAACCCGTTCCTGCACCCCTTCTACGATGGCAAGCCGGGCGCGGCGTTCCAGGCCGAGCTGTTCTTCCTGCTCTCGCGCTACCGGCAGCAGCAGGAGCTGCTGCAGCGCCGGCTCTTCGCGCAGGCAACGCTCAGCGACTACGTCTTCGAGAAGAGCCGCCTGTTCTCCTACCTCAACCTCGACGACAGCGAGCTGCTGATCTTCGACAAGCTGTTCGCCCTGCTCGCCGAGGGCGTGCCCAAGCCCGACCTGGTCGTCTACCTGCAGGCGCCGACGGAGGTGCTGCTCAAGCGCGTGAAGCAGCGCGGGCGCCCGGAGGAGGCGCGGCTTTCCGAGGAGTACCTCGCCGAGGTCAACCGCGCCTACAACCACTACTTCTTCCACTACGCGACGACGCCGCTCCTGGTCGTCAACACCGCCGACGTCGACTTCGCGACGAACGCGGAGGACACCGACGACTTGCTGAAGCAGATCCGCGCGATGGGCAAGGGCACGCAGTACTACGTTCCGCGCGCGCGGGCCTAGCAGCCGCGCGACGCGCGCGTGACGAGCGCCACGACGGAGCCCGCGCGCGCTTGACGAAGCGGCGGGGCTGGGGGATGCTCACCACGATCGGAATCCCATGAGCCCCGCACGCCAGCTCGAGTTCGCATTCGAGGAAGCCCCGTTGTGGGACGCGGGAGCGCTCGAGGGCGCGCTCGCCCGCGAGTCCGGCAAGCCGCTGCGGCTGGTGCTGACCGACAACCGCTCCGTGCTCCTCTCCGTGCGTCGCGAGGCCGGCTCGCTGCTGCTGCGGCTGCACCGCATGTTCCTGCACGCGCCGGAGACGGTGGTGCTGACGCTCGCGCGCAACATCCGCCGGCGCGGCCGCGCCGCCGAGGGCGAGGTGCGTCGCTACATGAACGCGAACCTGCATCGCGTGCGCCGCACGCCGCGCGAGATGCCGGCGCTCGTCACTGCCGGGCGCACCTTCGACCTCGAGTCGGTCTACGCCGACATCAACGGCCGCTTCTTCGGCGGGCGGCTGCACGTGCCGATCACCTGGGGCCGCGGGGTCGGCCGCGCGCGCCGCGGCGGGCTCACCTTCGGCAGCTACGACCCGGTGCTGTCGCTGATCCGGATCCACCCCGTGCTCGACCGCCCCTCGGTGCCGCGCTTCTTCCTGGAGAGCGTCGTCCACCACGAGATGCTGCACCACCACATGGGCGGGGTACCCGACCGCGCCGGGCGCACGGTCTACCACACGCGCGCCTTCCGCGAGGCCGAGGCGCGCTTCCCGAAGCACCGCGAGGCGCTCGCCTGGGAGAAGGAGAACCTGGCGGAGTTGCTCCGCGCCAGCCACGCGCTCGACCGCGAGCGCCGCGCCGCGCGGGCCGCCGCCGCGCGAGAGTCCTCCCGCTAGACGCGCCCGATGCTGCCGCACCTCCGGCGCCTGCTCCCGGAGCTTCTCCCGCAACGCCGGCCACTGCTGCTCGGCATGCTGTGCCTGGTCGCGACCACGGCCTTCTCGGTCGCCAACCCGTGGGTGCTGCGCCACGCGATCGACGACCTGACGCTGGCGATCACCCGGGCGAAGCTGTGGGGCTACGCGGCGGCGATCCTCTCGCTGGTGGCCGTCGAGGGCGTCTTCCGCTACGGCATGCGGATGCTGCTGATCGGCGTCAGCCGCGAGCTGGAGTACGAGCTGCGCAACCGGGTCTTCCACCACCTGACCCTGCTGCCGCCGGGCTACTACCAGACGAACCGCATCGGCGACCTGATGAGCCGCGCCTCGAACGACCTGTCGGCCGTGCGCATGGTGCTCGGCCCCGGGATCATGTACGCCGCGAACACGGTGGCCAGCTTCGGCGGGGCGGTCGCGCTGATGCTGGCGATCAGCCCGGCGCTCACCGCCCTCGCCCTGGTGCCGCTGGTGGTCGTGTCGTTCCTGGTCCGCCACTACGGCCGGCGCATCCACGACCAGTTCGACCGCGTGCAGGAGCAGCTCGGGGAGCTGAACACCATCGTGCAGGAGAACCTCTCGGGGGCCCGCGTGGTGCGCGCCTACGCGCAGGAGGCGCACGAGCAGCAGCGCTTCGCGCGGGCGAACGCCGAGTACGTGGAGCGCAACCGCCTCCTGGTGCGCACGAGCGGCGTCGTTCACCCGGGCATCCAGTTCCTGATGGGGCTCGGCGGGCTGACCGTGCTGTGGCTGGGCGGCCGCATGGTGATCGCCGGCACGATCAGCCTCGGCGAGTTCGTGGCCTTCGGCGTCTACCTGGCGATGCTCAACTGGCCGATGATCGCGCTCGGCTGGGTCGTGAACCTGTTCGAGCGCGGCGAGGCCTCGCTCGGGCGGATTCACGCGATCCTCGACGCCGCCGTGACGATCCGCGACGAGGACCCCCTGCCGCTGACGCAGATCCGGGGCGAGCTGGAGCTGCGCTCGCTCAGCTTCGCCTACGGCGAGGGCCCGCCGGTCCTGCGCGACGTGTCGCTGCGCGTGGCCGCCGGCTCGACGGTGGCGATCGTCGGCCCGACCGGGGCGGGCAAGACGACGCTGGTGAGCCTGCTGCCGCGGCTGTGGGACGCGCCGCCCGGCACGCTTTTCGTCGACGGGCACGACGTGCGGCGCATCCCGCTGGCGCTGCTGCGCGGCGCGGTGGGCTTCGTGCCGCAGGAGAGCTTCCTCTTCTCCGAGAGCGTGCGCGACAACGTGGCGCTGGGCCTGCGGGGCGAGCCGGGCGAGAGAGCGGAGCGGGCCGCGGAGCTCGCGCAGCTGTCGAAGGACCTGCGCGACTTCCCGCAGGGTTTCGACACGCCCGTGGGCGAGCGCGGGATCACGCTGTCGGGAGGGCAGCGCCAGCGCGCGGCCCTGGCGCGGGCACTGGCTGTCGAGCCGCGCATCCTGGTGCTCGACGACGCGCTGTCGGCGGTCGACACCGAGACCGAGGAACGGATCCTCGAGGGCCTGCGCGACGTGCGCCGCTCGTGCACGACGTTCCTCGTCTCGCACCGCGTCTCGACGGTCAAGGACGCCGACCTGATCGTGGCGCTCCTGGACGGGCGCATCGTGGAGCAGGGGACCCACGACGAGCTGCTGGCAGCGGGCGGCTTCTATGCCGACCTGCATCGGCGGCAGCTGCTCGAGGAGGAGATCGAGGACGGGGAGGACGCGGCTTGAGCGGCGTCCCGGCCGCCGACGAGGAAGCGGCTGCGCCCAAGGGCTACGACCGCCGGCTGCTGCGCCGGCTGCTCGCCTACCTGCGACCTCACGGCACGGCGGTGCTGGCGGCGCTCGTCCTGATCGTGCTGATGGCCGGGCTCGACCTGGTCGCCCCGTACCTGACGAAGCTCGCCATCGACCGCCACATCGCGCGCGGCGACGCGCGCGGGCTCGGCGGGATCGCCGGCGTCTACCTGCTGACGCTCGGGGCCGCCTGGGTCGTGCGCTACCTGCAGAACCAGACGATGCAGATGACCGGCCAGCGCATCATGCAGGACATGCGGCGGGAGATCTTCGCCCGGCTGCAGGCCCTGCACGTGGGCTTCTTCGACCGCAACCCGGTCGGCCGGCTGATGACCCGGGTCACGACCGACGTCGACGCGGTCAACGAGCTGTTCACCTCCGGCGTGGTGACCGTGTTCGGCGACCTGTTCGCGCTGGTCGGGATCATGGCCGTGATGCTCGCGCTCGACTGGCGCCTCGCGCTCACGACCTTCGCGGTGATCCCGCTGTTCTTCGCGCTCACCAACTGGTTCCGCAAGGGGGCGCGCGGCTCGTTCCGCGAAACCCGGCGCTGGGTGGCCCGGCTCAACGCCTTCCTGCAGGAGAACCTGTCGGGCATGGCGGTCGTGCAGCTGTTCCGGCGCGAGGAGCGCAGCCGCGAGGCCTTCGCCGGGATCAACCGCCGGCACGCCGACGCGAACATGCAGGCGATCTTCTACTACGCGGTCTTCTACCCCGCCATCGAGTTCCTGGCCGCGCTCGCGGCCGCGCTCATCCTCGTCCGCGGAGGGGGCCTGGTGCTCTCCGGCACGCTGACGCTCGGGGTGCTGGTGGCGTTCATCCAGTACTCGGAGCGCTTCTGGCGGCCGATCTCCGACCTGTCCGAGAAGTTCAACGTGCTGCAGGCCGCGCTGGCCGCCTCGGAGCGGATCTTCGCGCTGCTCGACGCGCCGGTGCTCGTCGCGAGCCCGGAGGCGCCGCTGCGGACGGGCGGTCCGGTCGCGGGCCGGGTCGCCTTCGAGGGCGTCTGGTTCCGCTACGCCGCCGACGCCGGCGACGACGCCTGGGTGCTGCGCGAGATCGACCTGACGGTGGAGGCCGGGCGCAGCGTCGCCCTGGTGGGCGCGACCGGCGCCGGCAAGACCTCGTTGATCAGCCTGCTGCTGCGCTTCTACGACGCCCAGCGCGGCCGGGTCTCGCTCGACGGCGTCGACGTGCGGGAGTGGGACACCACGGCACTGCGCTCGGCGACGGCGCTCGTGCTGCAGGACGTGCACCTCTTCAGCGGCACGATCGCCTCCAACATCCGGCTCGGCTCGCCGATCCCCGACGAGCGGCTGCGGGCGGCCGCCGAGGCGGTCCACGCGCACCGCTTCATCGAGGCGCTGCCGGAGGGCTACCGCACGGAGGTGCGGGAGCGCGGGGCGACGCTGTCGGTGGGCCAGAAACAGCTGCTCTCCTTCGCGCGCGCGCTGGCCCACGACCCGCGTGTGCTGATCCTGGACGAGGCGACCTCCTCGGTCGACACCGAGACCGAGCAGCTCATCCAGGACGCGCTGCGCGTCCTGCTGCGCGGGCGCACGGCGATCGTGATCGCGCACCGCCTGTCGACCGTGCAGCACGTCGACGAGATCGTGGTGCTGCACAAGGGCCGGATCCGCGAGCGTGGGACGCACCAGGAGCTGCTGGCGCGGCGGGGCATCTATTGGAAGCTCTACCAGCTCCAGTACAAGGAGCAGGAGCACCGGGCGGCCCGACCCGACGCCGGCAGCGAAGCTCGCGCCTGACCCCCGCGCCGCCTCAGCGGGCGGCCGGGCGGGCCGAGGCGAGGAAGTCCCAGGCCAGGGTCGCCAGCGCGCGCACGCCCAGGGGCAGGGCGGCCTCGTCGATGTCGAAGGCGGCCGTGTGGTTGGTGGAGGCGATGCCGCGCGCGGCGTTGCGCGTGCCCAGCAGGAAGAAGAAGTAGGGGGCCTTCTGCCCGTAGGAGGGGAAGTCCTCGGCCACCATCTGCGGCTCCAGGGGCACGGCGCCCGCGCCGAACACCCGCCGCAGCCCGGGGATCGCCAGCCGGGCGAGGGCGGCGTCGTTGACGGTGGGCGGGTTGCCGTCGTCGTAGAAGCGCAGCGACGCGCTGGTACCGTGGGCCTCGGCGACTCCCCTCACGGTGCGCGCCATCGCCTGCTTGATCTGCGCGCGCACCGCGGCGTCGTGGGTGCGCACGGTCCCTTCCAGCGTCACCTTGTCGGCGATGATGTTGAAGCGGGTGCCGCCCTGGATCCGACCGACCGTGAGGACCCGTGGCTGGCGGCCGTCGACCTGGCGCGAGACGATGAGCTGCAGGGCCTGCACCAGCTCGGCGGCCACCGGGATCGGGTCCAGCCCCTTCCAGGGCTCGGCGCCGTGAACGCCGCGGCCGTCCACCTCGATCGTGAAGGTGTCGGCCGACGCGAAGACGGGGCCCTCGGAGTAGGCGGCTTGGCCTGCCTCGGCCCAGCCGCCGACGTGCAGGCCGAACACGGCCTCGACCCGCGGCTCGTCGAGCGCCCCCTCCTTGACCATGAGCGAGGCTCCCCCCGCCTCGCCGACCGGGGCGCCTTCCTCCGCGGGCTGGAACAGCAGCACGACGCTGCCCGGCAGCGAGGCCTTCAGGCCGGCGAGCAGCTCGGCCACCCCGAGCAGGATCGCGGTGTGCGCGTCGTGGCCGCAGGCGTGCATCACGCCTTTCGCCTGGCTGCGGAACGGCAGGTCGTTCGCTTCCTCGATGGGCAGCGCGTCCATGTCCGCGCGCAGCGCGACGACGCGGCCGGGCCGGCCGCCGCGCAGGATCCCGACGACGCCCGTGCGCGCGACGGGGTAGCGCACCTCGAGGCCGAGCTGGCGCAAGCGCTCCGCCACGAGGCGGCCCGTGCGCTCCTCGCGGTTGCTCAGCTCGGGGTGGGCGTGCAGGTCGCGGCGCGTGGCGACCAGGCC
Source organism: Vicinamibacteria bacterium (assembly GCA_044229815.1). Lineage (GTDB taxonomy): Bacteria > Acidobacteriota > Vicinamibacteria > Fen-336 > Fen-336 > DATBSL01. The sequence goes on from JBGASI010000023.1 coordinate 10,927, forward strand.
GGGCACGAGCCGCTCCGCGGCGGAACGGATCGCCGCGTCGGGTGTCGCGGGCGCGGCCGGTGCGGCAGCGAGCAGGGCGAGGGCGAGCAGCATCGAGGACCTCCCGGGGAGGACGCTATGATACGCGCGCGTGGCACGCTGGCTCCGGGGAGGACTCGTGACGGTCGTGACGCTGCTGCTCGCGGCGCTCGCGCTCGCCCTTCCACCGCAGCCGCACGGCGACGCCGGCGAGTACCTGCTGATGCTGGAGTCGTTCGCGCGCCACGGGTCTCCGGACCTGCGGGCCCACGACGTGGAAGGCCTGCGCGCCGCGTTGCAGGCCGAGGGCCTCTCGATCGACGAGGCGCGCTACCTGCCGAACTACAAGCTCGGCCACGACGGCCGCCTCTACTGCTACCACTTCTGGGGCTACTCGCTCGCGGGCTGGCCCGCGCGCTGGCTGCTCGAGCGGCTCGAGCTGCCGCCGCTGCGCGCGCTGCCGCTGACGAACGCCCTCCTGCTCGGCCTCGCGCTCGTCGCCGTGGCACGGCTGCCGTGGAGCGGCGACCGGCGTCTCCTGCTGGCCGGCCTCGTCGTGTTCTCGCCGACGCTCGCGTTCGTGCTCTGGCCGCACCCGGAGGTGTTCTCCTGCGCGCTCGTGGCCCTGGCCCTGGCGCTCGACACGCAGGGACGGCGCGACGCGGCGGTGCTGGCGGCCGCTCTCGCCTCCGTGCAGAACCCGCCCCTCGTCCTGCTGGTGGCCTTCTTCGGCGGCCTCGGCCTCACCGACGCGCTGCGCCGCCGGGACGGCCGGGCGCTCGTGCGCCTGATCGGCGCGGGGCTGCCGGCGGTCGGCGCGCCGCTGTTCTTCCTGTGGCAGTTCGGCGTCTTCAACCTCTCGGTGCGACCGAACGAGGCGGCGGAGAGCCTGTCGCTCGCGCGGGCGCTCGACCTCGCCGTTGACCCGGAGCTGGGCCTGCTGCCGCACGCGCCGCTCACGCTGCTGCTCGGGTTCGGCGCCGGCGTGGCCGCCCTCGCCCGCCGCCGCTTCCGCCCGGCCGCGCTCGTGCTGCTGGTGCTGCCGCTCGTCGCGTTCGCCACGACGGCGAACAGCAACTGGAACAACGACACGAGCGGCCCGAGCCGCTACACGGTCTGGCTGCTGCCGATCCTGGCTTTCGTGCTGGCCGGCGCCGACGGGGACGCACCCCGTCAGCCGCTGGGGCGGGGCGCGGCCTGGGCGCTCTCCCTCGCCCTGGCGACGCAGGCGGCGGCGGTGCTGGCGCGTGGCGGTCCGCTCGCGCGGTCCGACTTCCTCGAGCACTCCCCCGCAGCGCGCGTCGCCCTCGACCACTTCCCCGGGCTCTACGCGCCGACGCCCGAGGTCTTCGTCGAGCGCACGCTCGGCCGGGAGGACGACCACGCGAGCCCGGTCATCTACCGCGACGCCGCGGGACGCTGCCGCAAGGCGTTTCTCCAGCCCCGCCACGCGGCGCAGTTGCTGGCGGCGTGCGGACCTGCGGACCCGCAGACGCAGGCGCGCCTGCTGGCCGCCTCGGGCGAGAAGCAGGCGAAGCGGGGCTGGACCTACGTGGACTACTGAGGCGGACGACCTCTGCCGGCGAGAGGGCGCGCCACTCGCCAGGAGCGAGGCCGAGCGCGCTCAGGGCCAGTCCCCCGATGCGGACCCGGACGAGCTCCTCGACGTCGTGACCGACGGCCGCGCCCATGCGCCGCACCTGGCGGTTGCGGCCTTCCGTCAGGACGAGCTCGAGCCAGGTACCGCCGCGCAGGCTGCCCAGCACGCGGACCCGGGCCGGCCGTGTCGGGACGCCGCCCGGGTCCAGCGGGAGTCCCTCGCGCAGCGCGCGCAGCGCCTCTGGGTCGGGGACGCCCCGGACGCGGGCGTGGTAGGCCTTCTCGACGTGGGCGTCGGGCGAGCTGAGCGCCTCGCCGAGCCGGTGGTCGTTCGTGAGGATGAGCAGCCCCGAGGTGTCGCGGTCGAGGCGGCCGACCGGGAACACCCAGCGCCCCACGTCGCCGAGCGCGTCGTAGACCGTCGGCCGGCCGCCGGGGTCGGCTCGCGTGGTGACGAGGCCGGTCGGCTTGTGGAAGGCCAGCACCACGCGCTCCACGTCGTCGCCGGCCGGGACGCCGTCCACGAGCACGCGGTCGCGGCGCGGGTCGAGCCAGCGGGCCGGGTCCAGCTCGGGGCGTCCGTTGACGCTGACGCGTCCCGCCACGATGCGGCGCTCGGCCTCGCGCCGCGAGCAGACGCCGAACTTCGACAGCGCGCGGGCGAGCGAGAGCGCGCCCGCGGGCCTCAGGCCGGCGTGGGCCGGTCGCCGAGAGCGAAGGTCATCTGGCCCTGGCACACGACCTTCCCGTCCACGAGCGCGACGCCCCGCAGGCTGCCCATGCGGGCGCGCAGGCGCAGCACCTCTCCTTGCAGCACGACCTGGTCGCCTGCGACGACGGGTCGCCGATAGCGCACGCGGTCGATGCCCATGAAGTAGACGAGGCGCGAGCGGTTCTCGGGCTTGGACAGGATCAGCACCGCCCCCGCCTGCGCCATCGCCTCGGTGAGGATCGAGGCCGGCAGCGTGGGGACGCCGCCGGGACCCGCTATGAAGTAGCGCTCGTTCGAGGTGACGTTCTTGATCCCCACGATCCGCCGGTCCTCCTCGAGCTCCAGGATGCGGTCGACCAGCAGGAACGGGCTGCGGTGCGGGAGGATCGCCTTGATGTCCTCGATCTCCAGCGGCAGCTTCAGCGAGGCGGGGGCCATGGGAGAGCGGAGTGTACACCGGCTCGCCGGGCCGCGCCTGGGGCGCGTGTTAGCATCCGGGGCGTGACCCTGCCGGAGGAGAAGAGCGCGCCGTTGCCCGGCGAGGTCCTGGCGGACCTGCTCGAGATCGTCGGCGAGATCGCCGGCGTGCTCGAGCCGGACGAGCTGTTCCACGCGATCGCCCAGCGGCTGCGCCGCATCGTGGACTACCGCATCCTCGACATCTTCCTGCCCGACCCCGACGGCCTGCTCGCGCCGGCGCACGTCGAGGGCTACGACCTGGCGCTGTCGCCGCAGTTTCGGGTGAAGGTGGGCGAGGGCATCGTGGGCTCGGCGGCGGCGGCGCGCGAGACGGTGTTCGTGCCCGACGTGACGCGGGACCCGCGCTACATCGAGTTCTTCCCGGGCGTCGTCGCGGAGCTGGCGATCCCGCTGCTGGGCAAGGATCGGCTGGTGGGCGTCCTGAACATCGAGGGGCCCTCGGCCGAGGCGTTCACCCCGGCGGCACGCGCCGCGCTGCAGGTGATCGCCGGTCACCTCGCCGTGGCGATCGAGAACGCGACGCTCTACCGCGAGACGCGCTGGTACGCCGGGCTGCTGGCGACGCTGTACGAGATCGGCAAGGAGACCGCGTCGATCCTCGACCTCGACCTGCTGCTGCAGCGGCTGGCCGAGATCGTCAAGCGGGTGATCGACTACGAGATGTTCGGCATCCTGCTGCTGGCCGACGGCGGGCAGGAGCTGGTGCTGCGCAAGGCCGTGAACTTCGGCCCCGGCAAGGAGCGCGCACGGCTGCCGGTGAGCGAGGGGCTGTGCGGCGCCGCGGTGCGCAGCCGCGAGCCGGTGCTCGTGGGCGACGTGCGGCGCGACCCGCGCTACGTCAGCCTGGTGGCCGAGACCCGCTCGGAGCTGGTGGTACCGCTCGTGGTCAAGGACCGGGTGATCGGCGTCTTCGACCTCGAGTCGCCGCAGCTGGATCGCTTCAGCGAGGAGCACGTGAAGGTGCTGACGCCGCTCGCGAGCCAGGTGGCGGTCGCGGTCGAGAACGCGCAGCTCTACGCGGAGATCCGCCGCACCGACCAGCGGCTCTCGCGCGAGCTGAAGATCGCGCGCGAGGTCCAGCACGCGCTCTTCCCCGAGGGCTCGCCCCAGGGTCCGGGCTGGCAGGCCTCGGCGCACTTCCGCCCCGCGCTGGAGCTCGGCGGCGACCTCTACGATTTCTACGACATGGGCGGCGGGCTGCTCGGTGTCGCGACGGGCGACGTGGCGGGCAAGGGAGTGCCGGCCGCTCTCTATGCGGCCTTCGCCTCGGGCACGGTGCGCTCGCGTGCCTTCGAGCGGCGGCCGCCGTCGGACCTCATGCAGCGGGTCAACCGCACGCTGCGCCGGCGCGGCATCGAGGGGCTGTTCTGCACGCTGGCGTACGCGCTCTTCGACTTCCAGGACCGCTCGCTGCGGCTCGCCAACTCGGGGCTGCCGCACCCGCTGCACTACCGGGCGGGCTCGGGCCGCGCCTCCGCGATCGACGTGTCCGGCCTGCCGCTCGGGACGTTCGACGGCGTCAGCTACGAAGAGGTGTCGCTCGAGCTGGGTCCGGGCGACGTGTTCCTCTTCTACACGGACGGGCTGGTCGAGGCGCGGGCGCGACACGAGGACTTCGGGGAGGAGCGCCTCCTGCGGGGGCTCGAGGCCCACGCCGCCCTCGCGGCCCCGGCACTCGGGGAGCAACTGCTCGCGGACCTCGAGGCGTTCCTCGGGGAGCGCGGCCCCGCGGACGACGTGACGCTGATCGTCGTCAAGGTACTCTGAGTCAAAGAGTTGAACGCCCCTCGTCCGGGGTGAGCCGCGTCACAGGGCGCGCTCGCAGGCGCGGTCATACTGGAGGATCGGACCACGCGGAGTGTGCTTGAGACGAGCTTTGGTCGCCGTAGCGCTGGCCGCCCTCCCGGCCTCCGTCCCGGGGCAGGTGTTGACCTTCTCGGCGCGGAGCGACCTCGTCGTGTTCTCGGCCACCGCGTTCGACGGCAAGGGCCGGCCGGTGATGGACCTGCGGCAGGACGAGTTCCGGGTCTACGAGGATGGCCAGGCGCTTCCCCTCGCGCACTTCCACCAGGGACGCGGCCTGCCGGCCCGGATCCTGTTGCTGGTCGACGCGAGCGGTTCCATGAACGACGCCTGGAAAGTGGCGAGCGCGCGGCGCGCGGCCGGGCAGGTCCTCGACGCCCTCGGAGCCGAGGACCAGGTGGCGCTGGCCGGTTTCGACAACCGCTACTGGGGGATCGTCGCGTTCACGCGGGACCGCGAGGCCGTTCGGCGGGGGCTCGCCGACGTGACGCCGTTCGGCTCGACGGCCCTGCACGACGCGCTCGACCGGGCCGCGCGCGACATCGCGACCTGGGGTGAGGGTCGGCGGGCCGTCGTGGTGCTGACGGACGGCGTCGACACCTCGAGCCAGAAGACCGCGGACGAGACGATCGCGCAGTCGCGCGCGCTCGACGTGCCGATCTACGCGGTGTCGGTGGTCTCGCCGCTGGAGGACCCGCGCGCGGAGGCGTTCCTCGGGGAGAGGAAGCAGGGCGAGGCCGCGGCAGCGGCCGACGTGCTGGCGCGCTACGCGACGCTCTCCGGGGGGCTTGCTTTCCGCGTGAGCGACCTGGCGGGGCTCCAGTTGGCGGCCAGCCGCATTGCGAACGAGCTCAAGCACCAGTACCGACTCGGGTGGGAGCCGCCCCAGGGGCCCGCCCGGTTCCGGCGCGTGGCGGTCACGACGACGCGCAAGGGCGTCCGCGTGCGCACGCGCAGCGGCTACACGCCGCGTTCATGAGTCGTCTCAGCTCTGGCCCGGGCGGCGTCTCGTCCCGCGGCCGCTTCGACAGGAGGTCGGCAGTGAAGAATGTGATCGTGCCGGTTCTGGCGGCCGTGGTGTCCCTGACGGTGACGGGTTGCGCCAAGAAGTCGTACGTGCAGCGCGAGGTCGGGGAGGTCAACAAGAAGGTGGACGCCGTGGCCAGCGAGGTCGAGAAGACCCAGCAGCGCGTCCAGCAGAACGAGGTCCGGATCGACCAGGTGGACAAGACCGCGCAGGCGGGCATCGGCGAGGCCAAGAGCTCCGCCGTGGCCGCGATGGCGCGGGCCGAGGAGGCGGAGAAGGCCGCCAAGGGCAAGCTCATCTACACCGTGACGCTGTCGAACGACAAGGTGCGCTTCCCGGTCAACAAGGCCGAGATCAGCGATGAGGCGAAGGCCCTGCTCGACGAGGCGGTGGGTCCGCTGGCGAAGGAGAACCGCGGGGTCTACTTCGAGATCGAGGGCCACACGGACGGCACCGGCGACAAGAACTACAACTTCCGCCTCGGCGAGGAGCGCGCGATGGCCGTGCGCGACTACATCGCCAAGGCGCACGGGATCGCGCTGAACCGCCTCAACGTCATCTCCTACGGCGAGGAGAAGCCCGTCGCCGACGACAAGACGCGCGAGGGTCGCGCGCAGAACCGTCGGGTGGTCATCCGCATCCTGGAGTAGGCAAGAGCCCCCGTGCGGCCCCGGCGGCCTCCCGGCCCCCGGGGCCGCGCCGTCTCCGGCGCTCCCGGAGCCACGGGGGCTGGAATGCGCAGCCCCAGCTTCCCGTATCATCTGCGGAGGTGATGGGTCACGCTGAGCCGCGCGTCCGCGCCCCGCAGGAGCCAGCGCCCGACGAGTCCTTCCTGCTCGCCCGGGCCAGGCAGGGAGACGCTTCCGCCTTCGAGGAGGTGGTGCGGCGGTACCAGCGGCGCGTCTACGGCGTGGCCCTGAGGATCGTGCGCACACACGACGTGGCCGACGACGTGGCGCAGGAGGCCTTCGTGCGGGCGTGGCGCTCGCTCGACCGCTTCGAGCTCGGGCGCCCGTTCGGCCCCTGGGTCTGCCGCATCGCCGCCAACCTGGCGCTCAACCACGTGCGCTCCCCTCGCGCGCGCGAGGAGGGGCTGCCCGAGGGCCATGCCGAGGTCGCCGGGGGCGGCCTGGGCCCGCTCGAGGCGGTCCTGGACGCCGAGGCGCGCCAGGTGCTCGAGACGGCGATCGCCGGGCTGCCGGCCGAGCAGCGCTCGGTGTTCGTGCTGCGGGCCCTCGAGGAGATGTCGTACGACGAGATCGGCCGAGCGCTCGAGCTGAGCCCGGGAACCGTGATGAGCCGTCTGTTCCGGGCCCGCCAGCGGCTCGCCCGCGCACTGCAGCCGTACCTCGGCGCGAGCGCCGCCCGGCGCAAAGGGGGAGCCGCGTGAGCGCGCACGAGCAGGATCGCCTGTCGGCGTACCTCGACGGCGAGCTGCCGGCTCCCGAGCGGGCGGCGGTGGAGGCGCACCTCGCCGGCTGTTCGGAGTGCGAGGAGCAGCTGGCCGCGCTCGCGGGAGTCGACGAGGCGACGCGGCAGCTGGAGCTGCAGGCGCCGGAGGGCTACTTCGACACGTTCGCTGCGCGCGTCCGGGGGCGGATCGAGACGGCGCCGGCGAGCGGACGGGGAGCACGGCGGCTGCCGGTGTGGGCCTGGGCGGCCGCCGCCGCGCTGCTGCTGGCGGTGGTGACGCCCCTGACGCTGCGCGAGCGCGCCGTCGGGGCGAGGCCGGCAGCCACCCGCCAGGCGGCGGCGCCGGTCGTCCAGGTTCCGGCGTCTCCCCAGGCGCCAGCCGACTTTGCGGTGGTTCGGGAGGTGGCGCCGGCGGCGAAGCCCGTGCCGCGATCCGAGGCTCGGTCGGGGGCCGGCGCGACGGCTGCCCGGCAGGACGAGGCCGCCGCAGCCAACGAGGTC
>JBGASI010000494.1:0-7125 GCA_044229815.1 Vicinamibacteria bacterium
CGGCATCCGGTTCGGCGCATCCGTGATGAGCGAGGCGAGAACGAGCGGGCCCGGTAGCGATACGGCAATCGTCGTGCCCAGCCCGGGCCCCCGCCGGAGGGCGGCACGCGACCCATAGGGGCTAGACGACCGGTGTCATCCAAGCCCTTGAGCGCCACTGCGCTCAACGAGATCGTAGACGCTACGACCCGCGGGATCTCTACGGGCGGGCCCCGACACGCCGGGCGCCGATCCAAGCAGGCCAAGCGCTCGATCCGAAAAACCGAAGCGGTCCGACGCCGAGGAGCGCTACCGCTTGCGGGGCCCGGGCTTCTCGGGAGGCTTCGACTCTTCCTCCGGCGCGCGGCCCTCGGCCATCTCCTGCAGTTCGACGCGGCGCTGGCGGACGAACTCGAGGAAGGCCCGCGTGGCCGCCGGCTGGAAGCGGGCCAGCGAGATCACGGCGACGGTGCGGCGCAGCCGGTGCCCCTCGATCCTGAGCTTCGCGAGCCAGCCCCAGGCCACCTCGTCGCGCACGGCCCAGGCCGGCAGCAGCGAGACGCCGATGCCGCGCTCGACCATCAGCTTGATGAAGGACGTGTCGTTCGACTCGAGCGCGAGCGAGGGCTGGATCCCGACCTTGTTGAAGAACTGGTCGGTCGAGCGGCGGATCGAGCCGCCGCGCTCGAAGAGGATCAGCCGCTCGCGGCGCAGGTCGTCGGTCGTGGCCTCCGCCTGGGACGAGAGGCGGTGTCCGTGACCGACCACCAGCACCAGCTCGTCCTCGAAGACGCTCTCGATCTTGAGCGCGGGCGAGTAGACGGGCAGCGAGGCGAAGCCCACGTCGGCGGCGCCGTTGAGGATGTCGGCGACGGTCTCGTCGGTGCTGGAGGTGGTGCGGAACGAGACGTCGACGCGCGGCTGCGCGCGCATGAACTCCTCGAACAGGGGCGCGAAGAGGTGGACGATCGCCTGGGTCGCCGCGGCCGCCCGCACCCGCCCCGCCGGCGAGTGCTCCCCGCCGGAGACGCGCTCGCGCAGCGCCTCGGCCTCGTCGAGCAGCCGGACCGCGTGCTCGAGCGCCGCCTGGCCCGCCGGCGAGAGCTTCACCCCGCGCTTGGCCCGGATGAACAGGGGCTAGGCGCTCGGCCGCGCGGGTGAAATTCAGCGTCTCGGCGACGACCCTGAAAGTGCGTAGCTGCGACAGCTCCATCCCGTGTCCCCCCGATTTGGCCATCACCAAAGCTCATGAATGATAGCAGAGGGATCAAGGGGATCGTTTGAACTATGGCGTGAATACGCCCGATGAGCTTGGCGGCAGGGTGATCCGCACCCGGCCGCCCTGCACGCCGGCCGTGGCGCCGCTGCCGAGGCGCTCCCCGAGCGTGCCGTCGGCGAGACCGGCCGGCGCCGCCGCCACCTCGAGCGTGGCCGCCTGGTCAGCGGTATTGATGGCGACGAGCACCGCCGCGCCGTCCAGCACGCGCGCGTAGATCCACTGCTTCTCGCCGGCCAGCAGGTTCACCGTGCGGCCCCGGCGCAGCGCCTTCGTCTGCTGCCGCAGCTGCAGCAGGGCGCGCACGTGGGCGTGCACCGAGGCCTCGTCCGGCGTGCGGCCGGAGGCCTCGAAGGCGCTGCGCGCGTCGTCCTTCCAGCCGCCTGGGAAGTCGCGCCGGTTGTCGGGGTCGCCGCCGCCCGGCAGCGCGATCTCGTCGCCGTAGTAGACGAGCGGCGTGCCGCGGGACGTGAGCAGGAACGTGAAGGCGTTGCGCAGGCCGGCGGTCGTGGCCCCCGGCTCGTTCATGAAGCGGGCCACGTCGTGCAGGCCCAGGAAGGTCACGAGCTGCGCGGGGTCGGGGTACAGGTGGTCGCGCGCGAGCATCTGCGCGACGTCGCGCAGCGAGCCGTTCTTCGCGAACGCGTCGCGGACCTTGAAGTAGGTCGGGAAGTCGAAGACGGTGTCGACCCCGGAGTCGATCCCGTCGAAGCGCGCCGTACCGCCCTGGAAGAACGAGACGAGCGCCGGGTCCGCGTCGAACAGCTCGCCCACCACCTTCAGATCCGGGTACTCCTTCTTGATCGCCGCCATCCACTCCTTCCAGAAGCGGCGGTGCACGTAGGGCAGCGTGTCCTGGCGGATCCCGTCGAGCCCGCTCACCCCCACCCACCACAGCGTGTTCTGGATCTCGTAGCGCGCCACCTCGGGGTCGTCCTGGTTCAGGTCGGGCAGGATGTCGATGAACCAGCCCTCGAGCGTCGCCTTCTGCACCTCCGCCGTCGCGTGCGGGTCCTGCAGCGTCCAGGTCTGCCAGGTGTTGGCCAGGTGCTTCTGCTCGGTGCCGTAATACCAGCTCGGCGTGGGCGCGTCCTTCACCCAGGGGTGATAGGGGCCGCTGTGGTTCGCCACCTGGTCCTGGATCACCTTGATGCCCTGCGCGTGGGCCGCGTCCACCAGCTCGCGCAGCGTCGCTAGGTCGCCGAAGTGCTCCTCGACCCCGTAGAAGTCGGTGGCCCCGTAGCCGTGGTAGTCGGTGATGCCCTTGCCGTCGTAGGTCTCCCTCTCGTTGAGGCGGTTGACGTTTTCGTACCAGGGGTTGAGCCAGATCGCGCTGATGCCGAGGTCCTTGAGGTAAGGCAGCTTCTGGATGACGCCGCGCAGGTCCCCCCCGTGGTAGTAGCGCGCCTTCGCGCGGTCGAGGAGCCCCCTCGAGGGGACGGGGTCGTCGTTCGCCGGGTCGCCGTTCGCGAAGCGGTCGGGCATCAGGAGGTAGATCGCGTCGTCCGGCGAGAAGCCCTGGAAGCGGCCCTCGCGCGGCAGCGGCGCGAGCAGCTCGAACGGGATCGTGGTCCTCCCCGCCGCCGTCGTCACCGCGAGCTGCCGCGCGCCGGGCGTCGCCTGAGGGTCGATCGCCACGTCGACGAAAAGGTACGTGCCCCCTTCGTTGACCTTGACGGGGCCGGCGCTCAGGCCGGCGCCGGCGGCACTGACCACTGCGCCGGCGAGGTGCTGCCCGCGCACGAGCAGTCGAACCGTGCGGATCGAGTGGCCCGGCCACCAGCTCGGGGGCTCGACCTTCGTCACCTGCGGTGTCGCGAGCGGCTGGCGTGGCGCGGCCGCCTGGGCCGGCTCCGCCAGGGAGCCGACGAGCGTCAACGCAGCGAGGGCGAGCGGGGCGAGGCGATCCATCGGGGCGTCCTCCTGTTGCGGCGAGCATACCGCAGCGGGACCGCGTGCTACGATGGTCTGACGCTTGAGCCGCGCGGGCCGCTCTGGTCCCTCCACGAGCTTGTGAGGGAAGATGAAGCTCTGGCGGCATCGCGTCCGGGCTCCCGAGAAGCCCCTCCGGGACGAGCTGCTGAGCATCGAGCGGCTCGAAGAGCGGGCCAAGGCGCTGGCCGCCCGCCTCACCGTGGACCCCGAGCTGCGCGGCAGCGCGCGCGACGTCTACCCGCGCTTCTCCGACAACGCGCGGGTGCTGCGCGAGGCGTACCTCACGATGGCGGAGGACGTGCACCGCGGCGAGTTCGTCACGCCGGCCGCGGAGTGGCTGCTCGACAACTACCACCTCGTCGCCTCCGAGATCCGCGACGTGCGCCAGAACCTGCCGCGCGGCTACTACCGCGAGCTGCCCAAGCTCGCCACGCGCGAGCTGGCCGGCGACGCGCGTGTCTACGCGATGGCGGTGGAGCTGATCCGTCACAGCGACAGCCGGCTCGACCGCCAGCAGCTGCTGCGCTTCATGAACAGCTACCAGACGGTCGCGCCGCTGACGATCGGCGAGCTGTGGGCCTGGCCGAGCATGCTCAAGCTCGCGCTGATCGAGAACCTGCGCCGGCTGGCGGACGAGGTGATCGACGCGCGCGGCGCGCGCGCCGCGGCCGACGAGTACGTCGCCCAGATCGACGCCGCCGGGCACGGGCGGCCGCCGCCCCTGCCGCGGGAGATCCACCCCGCGTTCGTGGTCCAGCTGCTGCAGCGCGTGCGCGAGTACGGCCCGCGCCTGGCGGCGGTGCGCGACGCCGTCGACGCCCACCTGGCCGCCCTGCGCACGGCCGCGGAGGACGCGATCCGCGCCGAGCACCAGCACCAGGCGGCGGCGCAGGTCTCCGTCGCGAACGTGATCACGAGCCTGCGCCTCTGCTCGACGCTCGACTGGAGCCAGTACGTCGAGTCGGTGAGCCTGGTCGAGGGCGTCCTGCAGCGCGACCCGGCGGCGGTCTACGGCAGCATGGACTTCCTCAGCCGCGACCGCTACCGCCAGGCGGTCGAGGACCTCGCCGACGGCACCGGCGAGGGCCAGCTGCGGGTGGCGCTGCGCACCGTCGAGAGCGCGCGCCAGGCGGCCGAGACGCTCGGCCCCGCCCGCGCGGTCCACGTCGGCCACCACCTGATCGGCAAGGGCCGCGGCGACCTCGAGAAGGACGTCGCCTATCGTCCGCGTTCGCTGCGACGGGTGCGGCGCTTCGTGTTCGCCCACGCCACGGCGGTGTACCTCGGCTCGATCTTCCTGCTGACGGCGCTGCTGCTCGGCCTCGGCTTTCTCTACGCGCACCGGCACGGCGAGTCGCCCTGGCCGCACGCCTGGGTGGCGCTGCTGCTGCTGCTGCCCGCCAGCGACGTGGCGATCGCGGTCGTGCAGAGCCTGTGCGTCCGCTTCGCCGCGCCGCGGCGGCTGCCGCGCCTCGACTTCCTCGGCGGCGTGCCCGAGCACGCGCGGACGATGGTCGTGGTGCCGACGCTGCTGACGAGCGTCGAGCGGGTCGGCGAGCTGCTCGAGCACCTCGAGGTGCTGGCGCTCGGGAACGCGCTTCAACCCGCGCGAGGGCGTCTTCATGGGCTGGGAGCGCAAGCGCGGCAAGATCGAGGAGTGGAACCGCCTGCTGCGCGGGGCCACGAACACGAGCTTCACGGTCGAAGCGGGCGACGCCTCGGTCTTCCCCGGGGTGCGCTACTGCATCACGCTCGACTCCGACACGCGCCTGCCGCGCGACGCCGCCAAGAAGCTGATCGGCATCGCCGCGCACCCGCTGAACGAGCCGCACTTCGACCCGCGCCTGGGCCGCGTCACCGAGGGCTACGGGATCCTGCAGCCGCGGGTCAGCGTGACCATGGCGAGCGCCGCCGGCTCGCTGTTCGCGCGGCTGTACGCCGGGCACACCGGTGTCGACCCCTACACGACCGCGGTCTCCGACACCTACCAGGACCTCTTCGCCGAGGGGATCTTCACCGGCAAGGGGCTCTACGACGTGGAGGCGTTCCTCACCGCGCTCGAGGGCCGCGTGCCGGAGAACGCGCTGCTCTCGCACGACCTCTTCGAGGGGCTCTACGCGCGCACGGCGCTCGTCACCGACATCGAGGTGGTGGACGACTACCCCTCGAGCGTCCTCGCCCACGCGCGCCGCCAGCACCGCTGGGTGCGCGGCGACTGGCAGATCCTGTGGTGGCTGTTCCCGGTCGTGCCGACGCGCGCGGGCCTGCGCCGCAACCGCCTGCCGCTCATCTCGCGCTGGAAGATCCTCGACAACCTGCGACGCAGCCTGATGGCGCCGGCGAACGTCGCCCTGCTGCTGCTGGCATGGGCGGCGCTGCCCGGCAACTCGGGCGTGTGGACGGCCGCTCTCTTGGCGGCGCTGGCCTTCAACCTCTACCCGCTGGTGCTCAAGGCGTTCGGCGGCCCGCCGCCCCAGCAGCCCTGGCGCGTCTTCCTGCGCGTGGTGCGCGAGGACGCCAACACGGCCCTGGCGCAGGCCGGCCTCCAGCTGACCTTCCTCGCCAGCCAGGCCTGGGAGCGGGTGCACGCGATCGTGCTGACGCTCGTGCGCCTCGTCGCCACGCAGCGGCGCCTGCTCGAGTGGGAGACGGCCGCGGCGAGCGCCGAGCGGGGCGAGAGCCGCAACGGCGCCCGCACCTTCGTCCTGGAGATGATGGCGAGCCCGCTGATCGCGCTCGGCGGCCTGGCGCTGGTCTTCGTGGCGCGCCCGGCCGCGCTGCCGGCGGCCGTGCCGGTGCTGGCGCTGTGGCTCGCCGCGCCGCTCATCGCCCAGCGGCTGAGCCGGCCCGTCCCCGAGCGGCGGCGCGAGGTCGGCCCCGAGGACCGCGCGCTCTTCGAGCGCGTCGCCCGCGACACCTGGCGCTACTTCGAGGCCTTCATGGGGCCCGACGACCACGGCCTGCCCGCCGACAACTTCCAGGAGGCGCCGGACCCGCGAGTGGCCCATCGCACCTCTCCCACCAACATCGGGATGGGCCTGCTGGCGACGCTGGCCGCGCACGACCTGCGCTTCATCGACGACGACGCGCTCGTCGCCAGGGTCGACGCCACGCTCACCACGATGGAGGGCCTGGAGCTTCACGAGGGTCACCTGCTCAACTGGTACGACACCCAGAGCCTGGCGGCGCTCGCGCCGCGCTACGTCTCGACGGTCGACAGCGGGAACCTGGCGGGGGCGCTGATGACGCTCGCCGAGGGGCTGCGCCAGGCGGGCTTCGGCGAGCTGGCCCGCCGCGCCTCGGCGTTCGCCGAGGGCATGTCCTTCCGCTTCCTGTACGACCCGCAGCGCCGGATCCTCTCGATCGGCTACCGCCTCGCCGACGCCGAGGGGCCGGGCCGCCTGGACGTGTCCTTCTACGACCTGCTGGCCTCGGAGGCGCGGCTGGCCAGCTTCATCGCGATCGCGAAGGGCGAGCTGCCCGAGACGCACTGGTTCCACCTGGGTCGGCTGGTCACGAACGTGGCGGGCACGCCCACGCTGCTGTCGTGGAGCGGCACCGCGTTCGAGTACCTGATGCCGCTGCTGGTGATGAAGAGCTACCCGGAGACGCTGCTCGACCAGACCTGCCGCATGGCCGTGCGCCGGCAGGCCGAGTACGCCGCCACCCGCGACGTGCCCTGGGGCATCTCCGAGTGCGCCTACAACCTCGGCGATCGCCACGGCAACTACCAGTACAAGGCCTTCGGCGTGCCCGGCCTCGGCCTCAAGCGCGGCCTGGCCGACGAGCTGGTGGTGGCGCCGTACGCGACGGCGCTGGCGGCGATGGTCGACCCGCAGCTGGCCGCGCGCAACCTCCGGCGACTCGCGGCCGAGGGGCGCGCAGGCGCCTACGGCTACTACGAGGCGATCGACTACACGCACGTCACGGCCGGC
>JBGASI010000495.1:0-6529 GCA_044229815.1 Vicinamibacteria bacterium
CGACGCTCGGGGCGATCGCGGTGCGCCACCCCGGGGTCCGGCTGGAGTGGGACGCCGAGGCGATGCGCTTCACGAACTCCGACGCGGCGAACGCGATGGTGACACCCGAGTACCGCCGCGGCTACGCGCTGCGGGTCTGAGCCGTCGCGCGCGCCCTCCCGAAGCACGCCGCGGCCCGAGGCCAGCCGCCGACGAGCGTTCCCTGGCCAGACGAGAGTCGCCACCGCTCGCCCACGGCGCTTCGCCAGGCGCCGTGTCCCCCTCAGGCGAAGGCGAACAGCAGCGGGAAGACGATCACGACGAGCGCGGCCCAGGCGGAATAGACCGGCGCGTAGCTCGTCTGCCAGCGCTCGAGGCTCGCGAAGGACCCGCGCCCCCGCAGGAAGCGGACGTAGAGGACCGCGGACCACCCCAGGTTGACCAGGAGGATCGCGTTCTCGCCGAGGGCGGCCACCCGGTTCGGCGTGAAGCCGAACTCGCCGATGCGCGCGGCGATGGCCCACAGCGCGACCGCGTTCGCCAGCAGGGCGCTCGCCACCAGGACCACCTGCAGCACGTCGAAGGCGCCGGGCGGGGACTGCGGGTCGCGCGCGGAGACGGAGTAGAGGAGGAGGCCGAGCACCACCACCAGGAGCAGGTCGAAGGCGATCAGCACGTCGCGCGAGACGTCGACGCCGCGGCCGGTCCACAACATGGCCCCGAGGAACGTCAGGAGGAGCGCCGTGAAGAGGGGCGTGAAGAGGCGCGTCAGCACGGGCGCCATGTTCTCGACGACGCTCTGCTTGGCCTCGACCAGCCAGGAGGCGACGAGGACGGCGCCGGCCGCGCCACACGGCGCCACCAGCTGGAAGAAGGGCTCGGCCTTGATCCCGATGGCCTCGAAGAGCATCCCCATGAACGCCATGAAGACGCCGCCGCCGAGGGCGATCAGCACGTAGTAGATGAACAGCTCGCCCGTGAAGCGCACGAAATCCATGCGGCCCGCGACCTGTTGCCAGCGTCCGCCGGCGTAGGCGATCCCGACGATCAGCCACAGCGCGATCGGCAGGTGCAGCACCGTGAGCACCTCGGTGCTGCCTCCCGGCCGGAAGGGATAGACGTTGGCGACGACGCCCGCCGCGAGGAACGCCGCGGCGAGCCAGGGGATGGCGCGAGCGGAGAGCTTCCGCTTCCAGACGAAGTAGCCGGTCAGCAGCGGCAGCACGAAGAAGCTGGCATTGCGGGCGTAGAAGCCCGCGGCCTTTTCGAGCTCGATCCCGAAGAGCTGGGGAAGCTTCACGAGCACGGCCGCCGCGACGGCGAGAGCCAGGGCGACGAGGGCCTCCGTGCGCGCCCGAGCCCGCGGCGCCCCGGAGTCCGAGGAGGCGACGAGCTGCTTCCACAGCCGCTCCGAGTGCTCGCGTGCGAACTCCCGGGAGAGGCTGTCGAGCTCGCCCATGCGCTTCACGGCCACCAGGAACGCCTCGTCGGCGGCGAGCCCCGCCCCCACCAGCCCCGCCACCTGCTCGCGCAGGTGGTCCTCGAGCTCCGCCACGTCGACGGAGTGGATCGCCTGCCGGCGTCGCAGGTAGCCCCGCCACTGGTCGATCTGCTCTTCGAGGGATCGTGCGTGATCGGCTGCCGTCGGCATGGCTCAGGCCCCCTGTGGCAACGGCGTCGCGGACGCCGGGATGTCGTGGATGCGCACCCGCCAGATGCCCCGCAGCGCGGCGTCCACCGCCTGCCACTGCCGGCGCTCCTCGAGCAGCTGAGCGCGGCCCTGCGCGGTGATCCGGTAGTACTTGCGTCGCCGGCCGCTCTCCGCCGTCTCCCAGCGCGCCGCGACGTGGCCGAGGCGCTCGAGGCGGTGCAGGACGGGGTAGAGCATCCCGTCCGTCCACGCGAGGTGCCCCCCGGAGAGCTCACGGACGCGCTGCAAGATCGCGTAGCCGTAGCTGTCCTGCTCGGCGAGGATCGCCAGGACCATCGGGGTCGACGAGGCGGCCATCAGGTCCTTGCTGATGTCCATGGCCTGCTTGGGCCCTGCTGACGCCGCAGCATGCATGGCAGCACTATACATAGAAGAGCTATGTAATGCAACGCGGCCGAGTCCGGATCGAACCCCAGCCGCCCTCCGGCCCCCGTTCGAGCGTCGGGGCGTACGATTGCGGCGCGCTGGAGGAGCGAGGCCATGAGCCATCTGCTGGGGTACCCCGGCCACGAGCGGCTGCTGCCCGACATCGTGAGGGCCGAGAACGCCTCGCTCTTCGACTCGGCCGGCCGCCGCTACGTCGACCTCGAGTCCGGCGTCTGGTGCGCGTCCATCGGGCACGCTCATCCGCGCATCCTGCGGGTTCTCGCGGAACAGGCGGCTCGCCTGTCGCACGCCGGCTTCAACTACTCGAGCCCGATCGTCGAGGACGCCGCGCGCGAGCTGCTCTCTCTCGTCGGGTTCCACGGGGGCCGCTGCGTGTTCCTCTGCTCCGGCAGCGACGCGGTCGAGTACGGCGTGCGGGCGGCGCAGTCCGTCGCCGAGCGGCCGCTCCTCCTGACGATGGCCGACTCCTACTTCGGAGCCTACGGCGCCGCCGCGCGACGGGAGGAGGGCCAGTGGTTCTCCTTCGACTGGATGCGCTGCTCGGCCAGCGGGGGCTGCGCCGAGGGCTGCCCACACTGGGAGGAGATCCCGTTCGCGCGCATCGGCGCGTTCCTGCTCGAGCCGGGCAGCTCGTCGGGCCTAGTCCGCTTTCCTCCCCGGGGCCTCGTCGAGGCGATCGTGCGCCGCGTCCGCGCGGCCGGCGGGCTCGTCCTGGTGAACGAGGTCACGACGGGCGTCGGCCGCACCGGCCGCTGGTTCCGGACGTCGTCGCGGTCGGCAAGGGAATCGGCGCCGGGTATCCCGTCAGCGCGACCCTCTTCGCGGCGTCGGTGGTGGCGCGCCTGCACGGGCAGCCGATCCGCTTCGCGCAGTCGCACCAGAACGACCCGCTCGGCGCGTGCGTCGCGCGCGAGGTGATCCGGGTGATCCGGGAGGAAGGGCTCATCGAACGGGGCCGCGGCATCGGAACGCGACTGCACGAAGGGCTCGAGGCGATCCGTCGGCGCACCGATCGGCTCCGCGAGGTCCGCGGTCGCGGCCTGATGCTCGCGGTGGAGCTCGAGGACGATCACGAGTGCCGGCGGACCGCGCGCGTACAACGCGAGCTCGTCGCCCGGGGCTTCGTCGTCGGCCGTCGCCCGGGTGTCGGCGTCCTGCGCCTCGATCCTCCGCTGACCACCGAGAACGGCGACATCGAGGCGTTCCTGCGCGCTTTCGAGGAGACCCTGCTGGCCGACTGAAGCCACGGCCAGCCCCGCGGTGGGGTAGAGTCGATACGGTTGCGGCGGTCGATCACGGAGGGTGTCGCCATGAGCATCAGACAGTGGGCCGTGTGTGGATTCACCGTCATTAGCCTCGCCTGGGCGGCGCCCGCGGCGCGGGCGCAGGCGCCGGGCCCGCGCGTCACCTCGCCCGAGGTCGCGGCCGACGGACGTGTGACGTTCCGGATCCTGGCGCCCAAGGCGCAGGCCGTTCGCCTGCTCGGCGACATCCCGGCGGACGGCCCGGTGGCCCCGATGCAGCCTCCCACCGGTCGCCCGCTCGTCCAGGGCCCGGAAGGCGTCTGGGAAGTCACGGTGACGCTCGCCCCGGGCGCCTGGCGCTACAACTTCAACGTGGACGGCGTCTCGGTCATCGACCCGCGCAACCCGTCGACCAGCGAGTCGAACGAGAACACCTGGAGCCTCGTGCACGTGCCCGGGGCGGACTTCATGGACACGAAGCCGGTGCCGCACGGCGCGGTCGCCGCGGTCACCTACTACTCGAGCGCCCTCGAGCGTTTCCGGCGGATGCACGTCTACACGCCGCCCGGCTACGAGGCGGGCACCCAGCGCTACCCGGTCTTCTACCTGCTGCACGGCGCCTGGGACTCCGACGACTCGTGGTGGACCGTCGGCCGGGCCGGCTTCATCCTCGACAACCTGATCGCCGCCGGCCAGGCGAAGCCGATGATCGTCGTCATGCCCGCCGGCCACACGGGGCCCTTCAGCTTCGCTCCCGGCGCGCCGCGGCCGCCGGTCGACGAGTTCACGGCCGACTTCAAGGGCGACGTCGTGCCCTACGTCGAGAAGACCTACCGCGTCCTCACCGACCGGCAGAGCCGCGCGATCGCCGGCCTGTCGATGGGCGGCGGGCAGACGCTCGGCATCGGCATCCCCGATCTCGACAGGTACGCCTACCTCGGCGTCTTCAGCTCGGGCGTCTTCGGCATCACCGGACGCGGTTCGTTCCCCACGCCGCCGGGTCCCAGCTTCGAGGAGCAGCACGCCAGGGCGCTCGACGACCCCGCGCTCAAGAAGGGGCTGAAGCTCGTCTGGTTCGCCACGGGCAAGGACGACTTCCTGATCGAGACCTCGCGCGCCACCGTGGCCATGCTGAAGAAGCACGGCTTCGACGTCGCCTTCAAGGAGTCGGCCGGCGCCCACACCTGGGTCAACTGGCGCGAGTACTTGAACGAGTTCGCGCCGCTGCTGTTCCGCTGAGGGCCGCGATCGCCTGTCGCCCCAAGACGTCCTGGAGTTACACTGCGCGAGCCCAGGCACCTGCGGTGGGGTGACTGGCAGCAGGAGCGCTGTGGCCCACACGACGCGCAAGGCGAAGGAAGGCGACCGAAGAAGGGGCGGCAAGTACGAGGTCGAGTTGCCCGAGGGTGTCTCGACCGCCGACTGGGGCCTCGAGAGGGTCAGGGTCCAGAACCCCTGCATCCGCTCCTACCTCGGCTGCATCCGCCTGCTCGAAGAGGTGCTCGACAGCAACTACGCCATCCTGCACTGCTCTCCCGACCGCCTGCTGACGATCTGGCGCCAGGTCGAGCAGGTCTGTCAGCTGATGCGGTCCGACCTCCTGCCGGTGCTCGAGCAACCCTCGATCATCCCCAGCCTCGAGGACGCGCGCCGCCACGCCGAGGCTGCCTTCCGCGCACTGGCGGAGACGGTGCTGGCGGAGATGGAGCGGTACGGCGACTCTCTTCGTGCCGATCAGCTTCCCGAGGTGAGAAAGCTCCTCTGCGTCTCGATCGGCAAGATCTACGCGTTCCTGCGGGACACCTTCGGGGAGATCGTGGCCAACGATCCCCGCAGCCGGCACGACGCGGACTACTTCCTGTCGCGGCGTTTCGCCCAGGACATCCAGGAGTCGGAGTGGCTCTACTCGTCGGTGTACGAGCTGGACGAGCTCCTCGACGGACTGGAGCAGGCCTACTCGGGCGAGCTGGCGGCCCTTCTGCCGAGGATGCTGGAGGAGCGGGTGATCCCGTCGGAGCCGGAGTGGGATCAGACCCGCAAGCTCCTCGACACGCTGCTGGGCGAGTTGATGCCCAAGCTCAAGGAGGTCCTCAGCCTCCGGGGGATTCGCCTCAACGACATGGAATCGCTCGAGGCCCACGCCTCGAAGATCTCGATCGACTGCCGATCGCTCATGGAGGTCTACGCCGTCGGCCGGGAGGTGATCGAGCAGCTCAAGGGGGTGGGCGCCCCGACGCTGGACGATCGGGAGCAGAGGGTGAAGGACCTGATCTGCTGCCACCGCGTCGTCAGCGGGCGGCTGGTCGAGCTGCTGACGACACTGCAGGCCTCTCTGCGCGACCTCGCGAAGCACATCGCCGAGGCGAAGGCGGGCATCGAGAAGCGACGCGCCCTGATGCTGGCCAAGGACCCCGCCGAGTTCCGTCCCAAGGCCGACAAGCCCGTGCGCGGGCTACGCTAGGCGGCTCCGCGGCCCGCTGCGGCGGCATGACCTGGCTTGAAGCCGGGCGCCTGCTGGACACGCAGGCGCGGTCAGCGTGACGGAGGCGGTTCGGTCGCGCGAAAGGGATTGACGACCTGGAGCCCGTCGAACCTGCGCCCGTGCTGCAGGTCCTCCGTGTACAGCGTCCGGCACCCGGAGACGAGTGCCGCCCTCACGACGAGCGCGTCCCAGATCGACAGCTGGTGGAGGCGGTGCAGGTCGATCGCGCCGAGGACGTCGTCGGCGTCGAGCCTCACCACGTCGAGGTTGGAGAAGACCTCGATCCGCCGCCGGGCGTCCACGGCGGCCAGGCCCAGCTTCTGCGTCGCGGCGGCGAAGAACTCCTGCAGCACCTGGATCGAGAGCTTCCCGCTGCGCTCGAGGAGCAGCCGGCGAAGCAGTGCCCGTGCCCCGCTCTGCTTTGCGGCGTCTCGTGCGTCGTCCGCGTAGACGAGGACGCTAGTGTCGACGAAGAACGGGCCGGTCATGGAGCTCTTCCCTGTTGAAGTGCCAGCCCCGCGAGTCGCCGCTGCCTTCCGCCCAGAGCGCGTCGAGCTCGGCCGCCAGTTCCTCGGGCGAGGGCTCGCCCGTCACCCCTGAGAGGTAGTCGCGAATCATCTGGTTGAGCGAGATCCCGCGTCGCGCCGCCAGCTTTCTTGCCCGCTCGAGGAGCTTGTCGTCCAGCGAGAGAGTCACATTCATTGCCACATGATACGTGGACACGGG
>JBGASI010000496.1:0-3746 GCA_044229815.1 Vicinamibacteria bacterium
GACAGCGACTCCACCTGCCAGGGGCCCGCCGGCGCTTCGGGCCGCGCCCCGGTCGCGAGCCATGCGAGGGTCCCGAGCACCAGGACCGGGCCGAGCAGCACGAGCCACGGCACGCGCGACTTCTCGAACGCGATCTTGAGGCCCGCCGACATGAGAAGCACCGGCCAGAGAGCGAGGGCGTCGAGCCAGAACGACCACGGGAGCCGTCCCGTCGTGTTGAGGAGCAGGAAGACCGCGAAGCCGGCGAGGCCGATGCCGTCGGCGGCACGGGCCCAGTCGGTGGCGGGCCTTGTGGCAGCTGCGGCGCGCGCGGGCTCTTCCATGGGTCTTGCCTCTTCCATGAGAGCTTACGCCGAGGGCTCGCGGGCCGTTCCGCCGCCGCCCGTCACTCGCCGGCAGTCGACGGGCTTCCGCCGAAAAGGACGCTCTCTCAGCGAGCTGCGGCCGCCGGCGTCGCTTCCGCCAGCGGCGCGCGGGTCGTCGCGGAGGCGGCGCCCAGGCCGCGGTCGACGTGCGCCGAGCCATTGACCGTGCGCAGCTCGAAGCGCGCGCCGCCGCCCCCGATGCGGCCCTCGACGTTGCGGCGCGTGGAGCGTCCGCCGCCCTCGAGATCGAAGCCGCACTCGGCCCGGCCGTTGACGGTGTGCAGCTCCACATCGGCGGCAGCGTCGCGGGGGAGCGTGAGGCGCACCGACCCGTTCGTCGCGCCGAGGCTGCTGCGCGTGCCGGGCTCGACGTGCGTCACCGTCACGTCGACGCTGCCGTTCACCGTCGAGGCCGCGATCTCGCCCGCGACGCCCGACGCCTCGACGCTGCCGTTCACCGTCGAGGCCCGCACGGCGCCGCCGGCATCCCGCACCTCGACGTTGCCGTTGACGTTCTTCAAGGTGAGGCGGGTCCCGGCCGGGACGTGGACCTCGTAGTCCACCCGGCCCCCGCGCCGCGCGAAGAAGCCGTGGGGCAGCCGGGTCCGCACGCGAACGCCGTCGCCGTCGCTTTCGATCGCGATCTCGATGGCCTCGAGGGCTTCCCGGCTGCCCGCGCCCTTGGTCGCCTCGATCCGAACGTGCGGCTCTCCCCAGGTCGCGAGGCGCACGCTGCCGTTCGTGTTCTCGAGCGAGAAGGCTCCACCGGCCGGCAGCGGCCGTGTTTCGTCGAGTCGCGCCTGGAACCGCGTCCCGAAGTCGCCCGGCACGCAGGCGGCCAGGCAGGCTGAGGTGAACAGGGCCAGGGCGGTGCCGAGGGCCTTCGTCATGATCGTATCCTCCGCTTCCCCAGCTTGTACGTTCGAGGGCGCCGGCCGGTTCGAAGAGTCCGCGCTCAGGAACGCAGCAACGCCCGGAACCGCTCGACCTCGGCGGGGGCAATCGACGCACCGCCGTAACGCACCTGATAGTAGGCGTCGACCAGGGGCGAGGTGTTCCGGAGCCGGTCCGGGATGGCCTCCGTGATCGCCGACAGGGCGAGGGCGTGCTCGCGCAGGCCGCGCGTCGGGGGCCGCGGGTGACCGGCGGCCTTCCACGCCTGCTCGAGTTCCGCGAGGGCGGCGATCAGATCGGGCGGGACCAACGACGCGCCGGCCGCGCCGACACGCGTGGATGTGGCGCGCCTGAGTCGTCCGAGCAGCCACCGCAGCAGCCGACGGCCGAGCGCGAAGGCGAGGAGTCCGACGAGGAGAACGGCGGCGAGCGCCGGGTGGACGACGAGGCTGGCGACGGCGCGGCGGAGCCAGCGGAGAAACGCGAGCGGTCCGGGGCCGGAGATCCGAGCCCAGGCCTCGCTCAACGCGGCGCGCAGCCGCTCCAGGAGCCGCGAAAGCGGGCCGGGCGAGGCGTCGAGCCCGCTCCCCGCGGGGGTCGGATCCGCCTCCACCCACCCCTCTCCCGGCATCCACGCCTCCAGCCAGGCGTGGGCGTCGCTCTCGCGCACGACGTGCAGGCCGTCGCCGTAGTCGTTCTGCGGCCCGACCCTCAACCCCTTCACGAAGCGCGCGGGCACGCCCTGCAGGCGCAGCAGCACCACCGCCGCGCTCGCGAAGTACTCGCAGTAGCCCCGGCGCTTGTCGAAGACGAACTCGCCGACGGGGTCCGGGCCCCAGGCGCCGGGCGACAGCGTGTAGACGTACCCCGACCGAAAGTGCGCGAGGGTGGCGGCGAGCTTCTGCCGCGGCGCCGCGGAGGCGGGCGCGAGCGCGGAAGCGAGGAGGCGCAGGCGTGGATCCAGCCTGGGCAGTTCCAGGCTCTCCGCCGGAGGCTCGCCCAGCACCCCGGCCGCGTCGCCGCGCAGGGGAGCCGGCGCCACGAGCGCGCCGTAGAGCTGCACGGGCACCCCCAGGGGGCGTCGGTAGAAGCCCTCGTCGACGTCGAGATAGCCGACCTCCGCGGTCACGGCGACGGTGTCCCGAGGCAGGAGCAGCGGCCAGGTCTCGACGGTGTGCTGGTTGAGACGCAGCGCAACGCTCCCGGGCGGCACGGCCGGCGCCGGGACGAACCAGCGTCCGACGTCGGCCAGCAGGGTAGGCTCGGGGTCGGGTGGTTTGGAGGCCTGGAGGGCCCGGCGACGGACGGCGGCACCCTTCGGCGGCCGCAGGCGGGACCAGCGGCGGCCGTCGAAACGGGTCAGCCTCTCGGCACGCAGCAGCCACTGGCCTCGCGGCGGTTGGGCACGCACGTCCACCACGCGTCGCCGCGACGCCGCCAGGCTCGCGAACTCGCCCAGTGCCGACTCCTCGGACAGGCCCGTCTGCGCCGAGCTGAACTGCGCCGCGATGGCCTGCTCGACCCGCGGTTGCGCCGCCGGCAGCCCGAGCACGCCGACGACGGCGAGGGCCGCTGCGGCGGCCAGGGTGAGGGCGACCCGGGCGAGGCGTCGGCGCCCCCAGGCCGGCCCCACCACGAGCAGGGCCGCCCACCACAGCGCGAGCGCGGCCACGCTGCAGCAGGCCAGGTACAGCTCCGCGAACGAGCTGTGGCCGGCCGCCTGGAACAAGGACACGCTCGAGGGGCCGAAGCCGGCGGGGGAAGGGTCGATCCCGGCCAGCGCCAGCAGGCCCAGGATCGCCGGCACGAGGCTTCGTCCGGGGGCGAAGGCGCCCGGCGCCAGGGCGAAGCCGCAGGCGAGCAGGGCGAGAATCGCGGCGAGCAGCGCGGGCCAGGGGCCGGCGTTCGTCCCATAGAGCGGCCGCGTGACCCAGACGAGCGCGAAGCTGATTGCGAGCGTCAGGGCCGAGGCACGCATCAGGGCCCGTGCCGCGCCCGCTCGCACGAGACGCCACTCGACGAACGGCGAGGCGGCCGCCGGCAGGAGCGCCAGCAGCAGCCAGGCGCCGGCCGGGCCGACACCAGCGGCGAGCAGCGCTGCGGCCAGGCCGACGGCGAGGAGGGTGCGGACGAGCGTGGGGCGTACGCGGATCACGCCGTTTCCTCGGAGGCGATGCGGGCCGCCACCTCGGCCGGCGTGAAGCGGCCGGCCGGGCCGATCTCCGCGGCCGACGGTGGCCAGGGCAGCCGCGTCCCGGCCTCGTGCACCAGGACGACGTGCACCGCGACGCCCAGCGCCCGGACGCGCCGCAGGAACGCCCGCCGCGGCTCGTCCCACTCGAGCAGCACCGCGACGAGGCGGGTCAGACGCTCGAGGCGGGCATAGACGGCGGGCTCGAGCGACTCGAAGGCCGGCGCCGAGGAGGGCTCGAGGCAGGCGAGCACGTCGAGGACGTTGTCGAGGTAGCCGAGGCTGCGGCCCGTGCT
>JBGASI010000497.1:0-3739 GCA_044229815.1 Vicinamibacteria bacterium
CAGCTCTTCGCGAAGTACCCCGACGCCGTCGCGCTCGCGGCAGCGCCGCTCGCCGACGTCGAGGAGACGATCCGCAGCACGGGCTTCTTCCGCGCCAAGGCGAAGAGCATCACCGGCTTCGCCCGCGGCCTCGTCGAGAAGCACGGCGGGCGCGTGCCCCGCACGATGGAGGCGCTCGTGCCGCTGCCGGGCGTCGGACGCAAGACGGCGAACGTCGTCCTCGGCCACGCCTACGACGTGCAGGAGGGCATCGCGGTCGACACCCACGTGCTGAGGGTCACGAACCGCCTCGGCCTCGCGCGGGGCGACGACCCGCTGAAGGTCGAGCAGCAGCTCATGGGCCTCGTGCCGCGCGCGCGCTGGACGCGCACGACCGACCTCGTCATCTTCCACGGCCGCAAGGTCTGCGACGCGCGGCGGCCGCTCTGCGGCGCCTGCCCCGTCTTCGCGCTGTGCGGGTGGGAGAGCCGGCAGGCCTGGGCGAGCGAGGAGGCGCGGCCGGCCCGCGCCGCCCGTAAGCCAGGGCGCAGCGCGCGACGCGCGGGGTCCCGCTCGTGAGCGGCCCCGAGCGCGTCGTCGCCGCCGTCGTGCAGATGACCTCGACCACGGACGTCGAGCGCAACCTCGCGGTCGCCGAACGGCTCGTGACGCAGGCGGCGGAACGAGGCGCGCGCCTCGTGGGCCTGCCGGAGAACTTCGCCTTCCTGCGCTCCGAGGGCCAGGTCGTCCCGGACGCCCAGGCGCTCGACGGCCCCTGGGTGCAGCGCATGGCCGGGCTCGCCCGCCGGCTCGGCGTCACGCTCCTCCTCGGCAGCCTCCCCGAGCAGGTGCCCGGCGACACGCGCGTGCGCAACACCTCGGTGCTGCTCGGGCCCGACGGCGCCACGATCGCGGCCTACCGCAAGATCCACCTGTTCGACATCGACCTCCCGGGGATGGAGCACCTGAAGGAGTCGCGCTCGGTGCTGCCGGGCGACGAGATCGTGGTCGCGGACACGCCCGCCGGCCGTCTCGGCCTCACGATCTGCTACGACCTGCGCTTCCCGGAGCTGTACCGCGCCCTCTCCTCCCGCGGCGCGCGAGTCCTGTGTGTGCCCTCGGCGTTCACCGAGCGCACGGGCAAGGCGCACTGGGAGGTCCTGCTGCGCGCCCGCGCGATCGAGAACCTCGCCTACCTCATCGCCCCGGCGCAGGTCGGGCACCACGGCGGGGGCCGCTCCTCCCACGGCCAGGCCCTGATCGTCGATCCCTGGGGCCTCGTCGTCGCGCAGGTCCCGGACGGCGAGGGCATCGCCCTGGCGGAGCTGGACTTCGCCCGGCTCGAGCGACTCCGCCGCGAGTTGCCCGCCCTCGGCCACGCCCGACTGCCCCTCCCCGATTCGCGCTAGGATCGAACCACTCACCCCACTCAAGGGAGCCGAAATGAAGAAGATCGCCTCGACCACCCTGGCCCTGCTGTTCTCGACGGCCGCCTTCGCGGGAGCGGCCAGCTGGACCGGCTGGATCACGGACTCTCACTGCGGCAAGGGCAAGGCCCGCGCCGGCGTCACGGCCGCGCAGGTCGAGATGTGCGTGAAGGCCGGCGCCACCTGGCAGATCTGGAGCGAAAAGGACCAGAAGGGCCTGAACGTGGACGACCCCGTCAAGCTGCGCCCCTTCACGGGCAAGCACGTCAAGGTGACAGGCGAGCTCGACGCGAAGACAGGGGCGATCCGCATTTCGGCGGTCGAAGAGGTGAAGCCCTAGGAGCGCCCCCACGGCACCTGCACCGGCCGCCCGGCGCTGCGTCCCGCCCGAAGGCTTGACATCGGGCTCGAAATGCCCTAAAAATATGAGGTTTGCGGCCCCGCGCCAGAGTGGCGCTTGGGGCGTCAGAGTTTAAAAGGGACCAACTGGATGCCGACCTACATTCCCAAGGCGGACGCGCTCGGGCGCCGCTGGTTCGTGATCGACGCGAGCGGCAAGGTGCTCGGCAACGTGGCCGTCGCTGCGGCCGACGTGCTGAGCGGCAAGCGCAAGCCGATCTACACGCCCTTCCTCGACACGGGCGACCACCTGGTGGTCGTCAATGCCGACCAGGTGGTCCTGACCGGCCGCAAGGAAGAGGACAAGGTCTATCGGCACCACTCCGGCTTCATGGGCGGCCTCAAGACCCGCTCGGCACGCGAGGTCCGGCAGGCGCACCCGGTGCGGCTCATCGAAGAGGCGATCCGGGGGATGCTCCCCAAGACTAAGCTGGGGCGCGCGATGTTCCTCAAGCTGAAGGTCTACGGCGGATCCAAGCACCCGCACCAGGCCCAGAAGCCCCAGCCGCTCACCCTGTAGCAGGAGCCAGACAAGCCTTGAGCACGACAGCACTCGAGTACTACGGCACCGGGAAGCGCAAGACCTCGATCGCCCGCGTTCACCTCCGCCCCGGCACGGGCGAGTTCCAGTTGAACGACCGCGGCCTCGACGAGTACTTCGGCGGCATCGAAGCCCTGAAGCAGGTCGTCAAGCAGCCCTTCTCCGTGACCGAGACGAACGACCGCTTCGACGTCGTGGCGACGATCGACGGCGGCGGCGTCGTGGCCCAGGCCAGCGCGATCCGCCACGGCATCTCGCGCGCCCTGTGCCTGTTCAACCTGGAGCTGCGCGGCCGCCTCAAGAAGGCGGGCTTCCTGACGCGCGACGCGCGCATCAAGGAGCGCAAGAAGTACGGGCAGAAGGGCGCCCGCCGCCGCTTCCAGTTCAGCAAGCGTTAAACCAGATCGAGCCTCGCGAGAGGCCGGAAAGCCACGGGCGCGACGCCGCGTCCCGCGGCTGACAAGGAGGACGTGTTGTCCGAGACCACAGCCACAGCCGCTCCGGCGGCCGCCGGAGTGTCGTCCAGCGTCAGCATCAAGGATCTGCTGGAGGCCGGCGTCCACTTCGGCCACCAGACCCGCCGCTGGAACCCGAAGATGAAGGAGTACATCTTCGGCGAGCGCAACGGCATCTACATCATCGACCTGCAGAAGACCCACCGCCTGCTGCAGGACGCCCTGCAGTTCGTGCAGGAGCTCGCCTCGCAGGGCAAGAACGTGATGTTCATCGGCACCAAGCGCCAGGCCCAGGAGGCGATCGCGGAAGAGGCCAAGCGCTGCGGTATGCCGTTCGTCACCGAGCGCTGGCTCGGCGGCCTGCTGACGAACTTCGTCACGGTGCGCCGCAGCCTCGAGCGGCTGCGCGAGCTCGAGATGACGCTGACCGGCCCGCAGGAGGCCCAGCGCGACCGGCTCACCAAGAAGGAGCTCGCCCACCTCGAGAAGGAGCGCTCCAAGCTCGAGAAGAACCTCTCCGGCATCAAGGGCATGAAGAGCGTGCCCGACGCCGTGTTCGTCATCGACACGCGCCGCGAGGCGATCGCCGTCGCCGAGGCGCGCAAGCTGAAGATCCCGGTCATCGGCGTGCTCGACACCAACGCCGACCCCGACGAGGTCGACGTGCCGGTGCCCGGCAACGACGACGCCCTGCGGGCCATCCGCCTCTTCGCGGCCAAGGTGGCCGACGCCGTGCTGGCCGGCCGCGGCCTGCGCGAGGCCCAGCTCGCCGAGCAGGTCGCCGGCGGCGCCGAGCCCGCGCGACGCCCCGCCCGCCCGGTCGCGCCGACCGCCTGACGCACCCCGGGCCAGAGCGCCCGCGGCCGTCTTCGCCCCGGGGTAGCCGCAGGTCGGCCCCCGGGGCTTTTCACGAACAGCGGTTCGTACGAGGAAGGAAT
>JBGASI010000498.1:0-5057 GCA_044229815.1 Vicinamibacteria bacterium
AGCTCGGCGCTGAGCCCCGCGTGCTGCCGCTCGAGGAAGCGCCGCGCCTCCTCGGCGCGCTCGCGCGTCACCGGGCCGGCGGGACCCAGCTCGAGGCCCAGGCGCGCCACGGTCCCGGCATAGTCCGCGGGGGAGTCCTTCTTGGGCTCGAGGCGCACGCGCTCGACCACGCTGTCGAGCCCGACGCTCGCGGAGAACACGTGGCGGCCCTTCTGGAAACGGCCCGAGAGGACCGTGCGCCAGCGGGCCAGCGGGTCGCTCGAGGGGCAGACGAGGCTCTTGCGGCAGCCGTCGACGAGCCAGCGCTGGCCGGCCGCCGGGACGCCGAAGACGGACAGCGTGTAGAGCCCGTCGGCGGGCAGGTCGGCCACGAGCACGAAGCGTGCGCCGCGCGGGCCGCCGCGCACTCTCCCCGTGTCGATCCCGGGGGGCCCGGCTGCCGTGCTGCCCTCTTCGAGCTGAAGGTCCCGCGCGCCGTACTCCAGCGGGGAAGCCGCCGGCGGCAACTCGGCCTCGAGGTCGAGGGCCTGGAGCACGGTCACCGCCACGTCCTCGGTCGAGGCGATCCCGGCCGCCTTCCAGCCGCCCGGGGGCTCGATCGGCTCCTGACAGGGCGGCGCGATCTCCACGTGCTCGAGCACGCCGCCCTCGGGCAGCAGCACCGTGGCGTCGTAGGCGCCGGGGTCGAGGTGCACGCTGCCGGCGTCGATCCAGCCCATTACCGGAGCGGCCGGCACGCTGAGGCGGCGGAACACCGCGTCCTCTCCCGCCCGCGTCATCTCGGCCTCGGCCGCGGCCGGCCCCGAGACGTGAAAGCGCATGCGGTAGTCGCCGCCGCGCGCGACGCCCATCGCGTAGACGACCTCGCCGATGCCGCCGGCCGCGCGAATCCGCCGCGCGCCGCCCTCGCCCTCGGCCTCGACGCGGGCCCCGCGGACGTACTGGTCGGCGGGGAACGACCGGCTGTCGCGTCCCGAGAGCGTGGCGAAGGCCTGCGTGGCCGTGTCGTTGACGCCGGGGGCCTCGGCCAGCAGGCCCAGGCCGCGCAACACCAGGCGCGCCCACTCGGCGTGAGAGACCGCCGCCTGCGGCCGCATGTCCCCGTAGAGGGGGAGGAGCGCCACAACGGCCAGACCGGCCGACAGGCCGAGGGCACGGAACGCGCGCACGGCAACCCCTTCCTTTCCGGGCTCACCGGGACACACCCGCAGGCCCGGTTGACACCCCGCTGGGGCAAACCTACGCTCGTTCGATGGTCGAGTCAAAGGCGCGGGGCCTGCTGCGGGACCTCGTCGCCGGGGGGGGCCTGCCGGACAGTCTCCCCCTGGACCTGCCGGCTCCGACGCTGGCCGCGACCGCCCGCGAACAGGGTCTCGCCGGGCTCCTGCTCGCCGCCCTCGAGAGGGATCGACCGGCCTGGGCCGAGCCGCTCCTCGAGGGCCTGGCCGCCGAGCGCCGGCGCGCCCTCGTGCGCACGCTGGGGCAGATCGAGCTCGCGGTTCGCACCGTCGAGCGGCTCGCCGCGCACGGGATCCGGGCCCTGCCGCTCAAGGGCGCCGCCCTGGCGGCCGCTCTCTACGACGTGGAGTCGGACCGGCCGATGTCCGACGTCGACGTGCTCGCCCTCGAGCGCTGGCCCGAGGGCCTCGCGGCGCTCGCCGCGGACGGCTTCGCGACGCTGGCCCGCGCCGACCACGCCTGGGCCCTGCGCGACCCGGAGTCCGGAGAGGTCGTGGAGCTGCACCGCACGCTCACCTCGGCGCCGGGGCTCTTCCCGCTCGACGCCGAGGCGCTGTGGCGGCGCCGGCGGGAGGGCGGCGGCCAGCTGCGGGTCCGCTCCTCGACCGAGGACCTGCTGCTGCAGCTCGCGCTGCACGCCGCCTTCCAGCACGGCCTGGTGCTCTCGCTCGTGCAGTGGCTCGACTTCCGCCGCCTGCTCGAGCGCGAGCCGCCCGATCCCGGCCGGTTGCTGGCTCTCGCGGCCGCCGCGCGCGCGCGGGCGCCCCTCGCCGCGGCGCTGCTGGCGGCCGAGGCCGTCGTCGCCGCGCCGCTCGCCCCGGCGCTGCGCGCGGCGCTCGTGCCGCCCTCGGGTCTGCGGACCTGGCTCGCCCCGCGCCTCGCCCGGCCGCTCGCGTTCGTGCTGCCGTCCCCGCCCGCGCTCGGCCGCGTCCGCTGGGAGCTGCTGGCGGGCCGTCGCGCCGAGCTGCTGTGGCGGACGCTCGTCTGGCCCGAGACGCCGCGCGGTGACACGCGGCTCCTCGCCCGCGTCGTCTCCGGCTTTGGCCGCGGGCTGCGGCTGGCGGCCGGAGGCACGGGTTCGCCTCCCGCGGCGGCGTTGGTCCACGATCTCGAGCCGGCGGCCGTGGCCGCGGGTCCCGCCGCCTCGCCCGAGGTTCCCTTCGCCGAGGAGCTGCTGCGCGACTGCCTCGCCTCCTTCCCGCACGTCCGCCTGACCGTGACCGGCCGCTGCATGGAGCCGGTGCTCGCGCACGGCGAGCGCGTCCGTCTCGTCGCGGTCGCCCGTCGCGCCGCCCGGCTCGGCGACGTCGTGCTCGCTCGCCAGAAGGAGGGGCTGCGCCTGCACCGGCTGGTGTGGGGCCCGCCGCTCGCCAGCCCGGGCGGCGTCTGGCGCACGAAGGCCGACCGCGGCCTCCTGCTCGACCCGCCGATCGCCGCCGCCGACGTGCTCGCGACGGTGGCCCTCGTCGAGGACCGGCCCGCCGCGCGGCCGAGCCGCCCGGCGCGGGCCCTGCGCTCGCTCGCCGCGGGCGCGCTCGCGCGGCTGCGTCTGCGCGTCCAGCCGCGTGGCGCGGAGCTCCTCCCGTGAGCCGGCCGCCCGCTCCGGTGACGCTCGCGCGGACCTACACCCACTCGCCCCGTGTGGTGGCGCGCCAGATCGGCGACGAGTTCGTGCTGGTGCCCCTCGCGGGCCGCGGCGTCGACCTCGACTCGATCCTGAACCTCAGCCGCGTCGCCGCCTTCATCTGGCAGCAGCTCGACGGCTCGCGCAGCGGCGCCGCCGTGGTCGACGCCGTCGTCGCTCGCTTCGAGGTCGCGCGCGCGCAGGCCGAGGCCGACTACCTCGAGCTCGTCGGCACGCTCCTCGAGCTCAAGGCCCTCGTCGGCGAGGAGCGTTGACAGTCGTTCTTCGCGGGGACTAGTCTGTGCAGCGAATGGTCACCGGCAGCGGTCGCGAAGAGCGCGAGGTCCTCGCCGCCTACCTCGTACGCCATCGTCTGAAGCGCAGCGCCCAGCGCGAGGTGATCCTCGAGGCCTTCCTGCGCGCCGGCCAGCACGTCTCGGTGGAGGACCTGCTGCGCATCGTGCGCCGGCGCCACCCCGACGTCGGGCGCACCACCATCTACCGCACGCTGAAGGTGCTCAAGGACGCCGGCCTCGCGAGCGAGCTGCTGTTCGGCGGCGAGGCCCGCTTCGAGCCGACCTGGAAGCGCGACCACCACGACCACTTCGTCTGCCGCGTCTGCGGCGAGATCTTCGAGTTCCAGAGCCCGCAGATCGAGGCCCTGCAGGACGAGATCGCCGGCGGTATCGGCTTCACGATCGAGGGCCACCGCCACCACATCTTCGGCCGCTGCCGCAGGTGCCAGGCGAAGGCCCCGCGCGAAGGCCGGGCCAAGTAACGCCGGCTTGAGGCCGCCCGGCCGGCTCGCGGTCGCCTCCGTCTGCCTCGCGCGACTGCTGGCCGTCGTGCCAGCGGCGTGCGCCGGCGCCGGCCCCGCACCGACGAACGCCTGTCGCTGTGGAAGCCGAGCGAGCTGCAGCGGCTCGACGACGCCGGCGCGGGCGTCCTCTCGGCGCAGGGCTTCCGCGTGCTGCGCCACGCCCTGGAGATCGCGGCCGCTTCCGGCGGGGCCTTCGACCCGACGGTCGAGCCGCTGGTGCGGGCCGCCGGGGGCTTCGGCGACCCGCCGCGCGCCCTCTCCGCCGAGGAGCGGCGCGCGCTGCTCGCACGCGTGGGCCACGCGCGCGTCCGGATCGACGCGGCCACGCGCGGCGTGAGGCTGGGCGGGACCCGGGTCGTGCTCGACGGCATCGCCAAGGGCGACGCGGCCGACGAGGCCCTGGCCGCGCTGCGTCGCGCCGGGGCGCGCAGCGGTCTCGTCGACCTCGGCGGCAGCAGCCTCGCGGCCTTCGGCGAGCCGCTCTTCGTCGAGCTGCGCGATCCCGCGGGCCGGGGCCGGCCCTGGGCCGCGTTTCGCGCGGCCGAGGCGAGCGTCTCCAGCTCGGGCGACGACCAGAAGCCGGGCCACATCCTCGACCCGCGCAGCGGCCGTCCCGCGAACGCCGTGCTGCAGGCGACCGTGGTCGCCTCGAAGGGGATCGAGGCCGACGCCCTCTCGACGGCGTTGTTCGTGCTCGGCGCGGAGGCGGGTCTCGCGCTCGTGGCGCGCCGTGGCGCGCACGGCCTCGTGCTGCTCGAGGTGGCCGGCCGGCGCGTCGTGCGCACGACGCCGGGCTTCGCCGCGCGTTTCGCGCTGCGCGCCGCCCCCGGCGTCGAGGTTCGGGATTAGACTGCCGGGCGTGACGCGGCGGCGGGAGACGCGCCGGTGAGGGTCGAGCGCATCGAGGTGCGCGGGATCTCGCTCCCGCTGCGCTTCCGCTTCGAGACCTCGGTCGGGGCGACGCGCGAGAAGCAGTTCCTGCTCGTCTCCGCCTCCGCGGACGGCGTCACCGGCCACGGCGAGTGCGTCGCGGACCCCGATCCCTTCTACCTGCCCGAGACGAACGGCACCGTGCTGCACGTCCTGCGCGACTTCCTGGCGCCGATCGTGCTCGCGGGCGAGCTCGCGCACCCGCGCGAGGCGCACGAGGCGTTTGCCCGCGTGCGCGGGCACGAGATGGCGAAGGCGGCGCTCGAGATGGCGCTGTGGGAGCTGTGGGCGCGGCGAGAGAACCAGCCGCTGTGGCGCGCGCTCGGCGGCCGCGGCGGGCGCATCGAGGCCGGGGTCTCGGTCGGTCTCCAGCCCGACGCGGCGGCGCTCGTCGCGAAAGTGGCCGAAGAGGCCGCCGCCGGCTCCCGGCGGGTCAAGATCAAG